>JBJTGO010000236.1:0-6278 GCA_046093985.1 Actinomycetota bacterium | reverse complement strand
TCTTCCTTCGATTCTTGCGATCGGCATAATCGTTGTGGGCGTTGACTCCCATCGGACCTGGGCGATAGAGCGCGATGACCGCAGAGATATCCTCAAAGGAGTCTGGCGCCATCGATCGAAGCAGGGCCCGCATCGGAGCCCCATCGAGTTGGAAGACGCCGAGAGTTTCGCCGCGAGCCAGGAGTTCGAAGGTCTTCTGATCATTGAGATCGGAGGTGGAGAGCGTTACTTCCTCCCCCCTGTTCCGCTTGATGTTGGCCAAGCAATCATCGAGCACGGAGAGATTGCGAAGACCAAGGAAATCCATCTTGAGAAGACCGGTTGCTTCGCAGGCACCCATGTCGAATTGAGTGATGATTGCACCGTCAGAGTCACGGCGATGGATCGGAATCACATCGATTAGCGGATCGCGACTTAGAATCACACCAGCGGCGTGGACTCCCCATTGACGTTTGAGTCCCTCAAGGCCTCTCGCAGTATCGACGACCTGCTTTGCCTCGGGATCGCTCTCATACAACTTCCGAAACTCGCTCGCTTCCGAGAATCGTTCGTCCTCAGTGTCAAAGACGCCACTGAGCGAAATGTCTTTGCCCATCACCGATGGTGGAAGCGCTTTGGTGAGACGATCCCCAATCGCGAAAGGCAGTCCTAGTACTCGAGTCGCATCCTTGATCGCTTGTTTCGATTTGATAGTGCCATAGGTGATGATCTGCGCAACGCGATCCTCACCATACTTATCAGTGGCGTAACGGATCATCTCCGCTCGTCTGCGCTCGTCGAAGTCAAGATCTATATCGGGCATCGAGATGCGCTCTGGGTTGAGGAACCGCTCGAAGAGCAATCCATATTTGATCGGATCAAGGGCAGTGATCCCGAGCGCATATGAGACCAAGGAACCCGCAGCCGAACCTCTACCTGGACCGACCCAGATCCCATTCTCCTTCGCATACCTGACCAAATCTGCGACGACAAGAAAGTAGCCTGGGAATCCCATCTTGCACATCACATCGAGTTCGTAATCGAGACGCTCTTGATATTCGCGCGGAATCTCCCCTGAAACTCGCTCGCGCAACCCTTGGTTGGCAAGGGAGCGCAACCACGAGTCTTCACTCTCTCCTGATGGAACCGGGAAGCGTGGCAGGAGATTCTCGCCTTCGCGGAGCGTGACATCGCATCGTTCAGCGATCAAGAGAGTGTTATCGCACGCCTCCGGTAGATCCTTGAAGAGGTGACGCATCTCCGCCGCGCTCTTGAGATAGAACTGGTCGTTGTCGAACTTAAACCGCTTCGGATCGGAGAGGACCGAGCTCGATTGGACGCAGAGCAACGCAGCGTGGGCAGAGAAGTCCTCGTTGTAGGTGTAGTGGAGATCATTAGTAGCAAGGAGAGGTAGACCCAACTCTCGTGAGAGTCGCAACAAGTCCTCGGTCGAGCGCTTCTCGATCTCGATGCCATGGTCCATCAACTCGACATAGAAATTACCTGGACCGAAGATCTCGGCGAATTCTGCAGCCGCAGTGCGCGCTTCGTTGTAGGCACCCATGCGGATCCTGGTCTGGATCTCACCACTAACGCACCCCGTCGTACCGATCAATCCCTCTGAGTAGCGAGAGAGAAGTTCCCGATCGATTCGGGGTTTGTAGTAGAAACCTTCCAACGATGCTAGAGATGCGATGCGAAACAAATTGGCAAGACCTCTGTTGTCATAGGCCAATAGAGTCATGTGTGTATACGCACCACCGGCTGAGACATCATCCTCGCCACCTTCAGCCCACTTCACTCGCTTCTTCTCGAAGCGCGAACCTGGTGCGACATAGGCCTCGAGACCGATGATCGGCTTGATGCCTTTGGAGTTCATCGTCTTGTAGAAGTCGTAGGCGCCGAAGAGATTCCCGTGGTCCGTCATGGCGAGCGCCGGCATTCCCTGGCGCACTGTCTCGCTTGCTAGATCCTGTAGCCGGGCGGCCCCATCGAGCATGGAGTACTCCGTATGCACATGTAGGTGCACGAAGTTCTCATCGCGTCGCACTTCTTTTGACCTCTCTCAATTCACATCACACTGCAGAACAGGAAATCGAAGGGAGTCACCACGGGTCTTACATCTGGGTGGCATCTGGGTGGGGATCCATCGTGAGCGTATCTTCATCCACCGATACTGTTTCGCAAGGACTCGATGCTTTCCTCGAGGTCCTTCGGGTATGGCGCCGAGAAGTGAAGCCGCTCACCAGTTCGAGGATGCGTCAGGTCGAGCTCCATCGCGTGGAGCCAGGGGCGTCGCATCGAGAGTCTCTCGGCCAATCGTGGGTCGGCACCGTAGGTGAGATCACCCACGAGTGGGTGCTTGACCGCAGAGAAGTGGACCCGAATCTGGTGTGTCCTTCCAGTCTCGAGTTCGATCCGAGCGAGGGTCACGGCAGGGAAATACTCGAGCGCTTCGTAATGGGTGACGCTCGCCTTCCCTGATGCGACGACTGCGAAGCGATGATCCTCCTTCGGATGTCTATCGATCGGAGCATCGATAGTCCCCACGGCGGGATCAAGATGTCCTTGCGCGAGAGCGTGATAGATCTTCTTCACCTCGCGCTCTTTGAACTGAGCCTTGAGCGATCGATGCGCTTCAGATGACTTGGCCACAACCATAACGCCGCTGGTTCCGACATCAAGACGATGGACGATGCCTTCACGCTCATCAGGGCCAAGTGAGGCAAGTTGAATCCCCATCGCTCGTAGCGATCCCGTCACAGTTGGTCCACTCCATCCAGGGCTTGGATGCGCGGCAACACCTACCGGCTTGTCGATCACGACGAAGTCGGAATCCTCGAAGAGAATCGGGATGATGACGTGTTCCTCATCGATCTCTTCAGTCGGCGGAAAGTGAACCTGGACAAGATCTCCAGCACCTACTCGATCGGACTTCTTGATCGCTCGGCCAGATTCGCGATATGTAATTGCGCCCATCTCGAAGAGTGGCTCGAGCGCGCTTCGAGAGAGACCTAGTTCTCGAGCGAGAACCTGGTCATAACGCATCCCTTCAGAATCAGCGCCAAGTGCGAACTCTCGAGACTCTCCACTTGATGCTTCACTCATTGCCGTCACCAAAGGAGGCGAATGGCTTGACGTCACGCAAAAGCAGGTATGCAATCCAGATTCCTGAACAGGTGATTGCTATATCTGCGACATTGAAGATCGGCCAGTTCGGTAACTGGATGAAGTCGACGACATGTCCGTGCAAAAATTGCGGTTCTCGGAAGATCCGATCGGTGAGGTTGCCGAGCACACCGCCGAGAAGAACGCCAAAGCCGATCGCCCAGCGGGGTTCAGCGACCTTCCTGGCAAAGATGATGAGACCTGTCGTGACGATGAGCGCGAAGACAGTCAGGAAGATGGTGAAGTTAGAGCCAATGTTGAAGGCAGCACCGCTATTGGTGGTGTGATTGAGGCGAAGGAATTCACCGATCACCTCGATCGGATATCTCCCATAAAGAAAGGTGACGGCCCACCACTTGGAGGCTTGATCGAGACTGAGGAGCGAGAGCGAGAGGAGCAGGATCGTTCTACGTGACCTCGCAAGCCTTTCCGCCAGCTGCACGGTAGTGGTTAGCGACGCTCTTCTTTGGCCTTGCACTTCATGCAGAGCGTTGCTCGAGGGAAGACCTTCAAACGAGCCTTACCAATCGGGTTCTTGCAATCCTCGCAATGACCGTAACTCTTGCTATCGATTCGCTCCAACGCTCGCTCGGTCTGAAGGACCATATCTCTCGCGTTGTAGACCAGTGACATCTCATGCTCGCGCTCGAAAGTCTTGGTGCCTGCGTCGGCCTGATCATCACCAGCGCCGATTCCATCCCTCTCGATCAGCTCATCCATCTCGGTTTCGATCTCGGCCAACTCTGACTTCAGTCGCACCAAGTCCTTGGCACGTTCAGCTCTGACCGTTTTCAACTCTGTCGCAGTCCACTGCTCGTCACCTTCAGCGGTGGCAACCGGTGTCGGAGCACCCTTGATGGGTTTGAGTTGTGGCACTTTCTTCGCGACTACGCCTTTGGCTCCTTGCTTAGCAGTACGTGATGGCGGGAGCATCAATAACTTCTTTTCTTCAACGACGGCCTCTGCGTTTGATTCCACTTCCGGCTTATAGACCGAGATCGTGGTCGCGCCTTTCGCAGTCGTTGATGTGAGTGCAGTCTTCGCCTTGCCGTGAACGATGACCGGCTTCGATGCTGCGCTCTTTTTGATCGCCGGTTTGATGGCCTTCGCCGGTGACTTCTTCACTGGCTGCTTTGCCGCCTTATGAGCCACCTTAGGAGCAGACTTCTTGACTGACTTCTTTGCGGCTGGTTTGACCTTCTTGCTCGCAGTCTTCTTGACTGACTTCTTCGCTATTTTCTTCGCAGGTTTCTTAGCAGGTTTATTAGCAGGTTTCTTCGCAGGCACGGGCTGAGGGTAGTGGCATTGGTAGGCTTGCGCGAATGAGCGAGCGCCAGTATCCGCAGCTCTCCCCCCATATCGACCTCCCTGCGATCGAGCGCGGAATCCTCGATTTCTGGGATAGTCACGAGATCTTTGAGAAGTCACTCTCGTCTCGAGAATCCGGCGAACCATGGACCTTCTTCGAAGGGCCACCCACTGCCAATGGCATGCCAGGCACGCACCACATCGAAGCACGCGTCTTCAAGGATGTCTTCCCACGCTTTCACACCATGAAAGGGCGTTATGTCCGACGTAAGGCCGGATGGGATTGCCACGGACTACCGGTGGAGATCGCAGTAGAGAAGGAACTTGGATTCACCGGCAAAGGCGATATTGAAAAGTTCGGCATAGCGGCTTTCAATCAGAAGTGTCGAGAGTCGGTCCAACGTCATGTCGGCGCCTTTACCGATATGACCAAGCGAATGGCATTCTGGGTCGATTTCGATGATGCCTATTGGACTATGTCACCAGAGTATGTCGAGAGTATCTGGTGGTCGTTGAAAGAGATTTGGAAAAAGGGACTTCTCGGTGAAGACCATCGCGTAGCCCCTTACTGCCCGCGTTGTGGCACCGGTCTCTCCGATCATGAACTCGCTCAAGGTTACGAAACAGTCACCGATCCTTCGGTCTATGTTCGCTTCCCTGCCACCTCTGGCGAGTTGGCGGATCTCGGTGCGAAGTTCCTGGTCTGGACCACCACGCCATGGACCTTGGTCTCGAACACAGCAGTCGCCGTCAACCCTAAGGTCGAATACCTCGTAGTCGAGCGCGAAGAAGATGGTGAACGCCTCATCGTCGCGAAAGAACTCGCGGCAGTTGTCGGAGAACATCACGTCCTCAAGAGTTACCAAGGATCAGATCTGGAGCGGATCACATACTCGCGCCCATTCGACCTCGTTGATATCCCTGATGCTCATTACATCGTCTTAGGGGAGTACGTCACCGTCGAAGATGGAACCGGATTGGTCCATCAATCCCCTGCATTCGGAGCCGATGACCTTGCGGTTTGCCGCAAGTACGGATTGCCGGTAGTCAACCCGGTTCGCGGCGATGGAACATTCGAAAGTGAATTGCCGTTGATCGGTGGTCAGTTCTTCAAAGAGGCGGACAAGGCGCTGGTCAAAGACCTCAAAGGGCGAGAGCTCCTCTTCAAGCATCTTCCTTACGAGCACTCCTATCCCCACTGCTGGCGTTGCCACACTCCACTGATCTACTACGCGCAACCCTCGTGGTACATCCGCACCACCAAGATCAAGGAAGCGCTCCTTCGTGAGAATGCCACCACTGATTGGCATCCGGAGACGATCAAAGATGGCCGCTATGGCGACTGGCTCAATAACAACATCGACTGGGCTCTCTCGCGCAATCGTTTCTGGGGAACGCCATTACCAATCTGGCGATGTGAAAGTGGCGAGCGATTGCATGACATCTGCATCGGCTCACTCAAAGAGTTGAGCGAGTTGACCGGAAGCGATCTTTCGAAGACCGATCCTCATAGGCCCTTCGTCGATGAGATCCAATTCCCTTGCCCGAAGTGTGATGGGGCTGGCGGAGCGAGTGGAACCCAGATGCGCCGCGTACCTGAGGTGATCGATGTCTGGTACGACTCCGGTGCGATGCCATTTGCCCAATGGGGCTACCCACATCGAGAAGGTTCGAAAGAGATTTTCGACTCTGCTTATCCGGCTGACTTCATCTGCGAGGCGATCGATCAGACGCGTGGCTGGTTCTACACGTTGATGGCAATCGGCACACTCGTCTTCGATCAATCCTCCTATCGCAGCGTCCTCTGCCTCGGCCACATCCTC
>JBJTGO010000235.1:0-2245 GCA_046093985.1 Actinomycetota bacterium | reverse complement strand
ATGTACTTGAGAAATCCCCCCACCATGAAGTCTGCTCCGACATCATCAAAGTCGATGGGAATAGAGCCAGCGGATTGATAGGCATCAACGATGACGGGGATTCCGTGCTTGTGAGCGAGTTGGCTGACCGCCTTGATATCGGACATGGCACCCGTGCGATAACAGACATGAGTAACGGCAAGAAGCGCTACCCGATCATCAAGTGCAGCCTCAAGTCTCTCTAGATTCAAGGTTCCATCCGGATCAGCAGCCACATGAATGACCTCCGCACCCCGACGTTCTTGCGCATGGAGGATCTGTCCCATTGTTGGAAACTCAAGATCTGTTGTGACGATTCGATTCTTTGATCCAGAAAAGTCAATAGAGGACATAACTGAATTGATTCCTGCTGAGGCGTTCGCGGTAATAGCAACATTTGAGGGCGCAGTCTTGAATGCCTGCGCTACCAACTGTCGTAACTCCTCTTGCTTCATGACCCACTTATCCCAGAGCGAGCCCTTTTCATACATACCATCGAGGTACTCGTTGAGCGCATCCCGAACAGGGATCGCAAGTGCTCCTTGGGAGCAAGAATTGAGATAGGTCACCTTCTCGAAAACGGGAAAGAGGTGACGGTACTTGGACGCTACATCCATCTCTTTTCTCCCTACTTTCCTGATAAGAGACGAAATATAACTCTGGATGGGGTAGTTCCTTGCATCTCCTACGCGATAATCCTCTCGTGGATGTCTATATCGCAGAAGCAGCAAGAACCCCTTTTGGATCATACTTCGGAGCACTTTCTGGAGTTAGAGCCGATGATCTCTTGGCGAGAACGATAAGGAACCTTCTCGAGAAATTGCCAAGTCTTGACCCTCAGGTAATTGATGATGTGGTGATTGGAGATTCAAACGGGTCAGGTGAAGACAACCGAAATGTTGCTCGCATGGGCCTTCTCCTAGCAGGACTTCCAGTGACAGTTCCGGGGGTCACGGTCAATCGTCTCTGTGGTTCTGGAGGAGAAGCCATCATTCAAGCCTCAAGAGAGATCAGAACTGGTGACGCTGACTTTGTACTCGCAGGTGGAGTGGAATCAATGTCTCGAGCGCCGTGGATAGTAAAGCGCACGACAAAGAAGACTCCGGAGAGCGTCTCGGTCGATGAACTTCATCAATCGACAGTTGGCTGGCGGATGGTCAATCCGGAATTCCCGAGCGAGTGGACACAGAGTCTCGGGCGATGCGCTGAGTCCGTTGCCGAAAGAATCGGTATTTCGAGAGAAGAGCAGGATGAATGGGCTCTTCGGTCACATTCAAGAGCACTGGAGGCTTGGCAAAAGGGCATCCATGATGGATTCGCTTTTGAATTCTCAGAACTCACACGAGACGAATCAATCCGACCTGAGACTTCATTGGAAAAGCTGGGAAGCCTGCCCTCTGCTTTTTCTGAGGGCGGAGCAGTAACTGCTGGAAACTCATCACCTATCAATGATGGATCAGTAGTGACCCTGTTGACGACACTTGATGGCATAAAGAAGTTGGAGATCGATACCGACAATTCAGGTGGTAACGGAAAGATCTTGGGGAGTGCTGTAGTTGGGCGGGCGCCACATGAATTCACACTTGCACCGACTGATGCCGTAAAGGCGCTGATGGCAAAGTTGAACTTGAAGTTCACGGAGATCAAAGTGTGGGAGATAAATGAGGCCTTTTCGGCGATGGTTCTCTCAGTTCTCCACGGTTTACCTGAGATCGACCGAGAGAAGGTCAATGTCAATGGTGGAGCTATAGCTATGGGACATCCCATTGGAGCATCCGCGGCACGGGTGATTGTGGATACAACGAGAGAGCTTCGAAGAAGAGGTGGTGGCATTGGGATTGCCACGGCCTGCATCGGCGTAGGGCAAGGAATTGCTGTCGCCGTAGAGGTTTAGATTTCCTTCGTGCGAGCCTTTTCAATTCGATCACGAATCGCAGCGGCAAGTCCTTCACCCTCTGGTGGAATGAGAACAACGCTCTCTAGATCTTGTAAGTCCGCAGCTCGCAAGGATTGATAAAGAACACGGGCATATGCCTCAACGCCACTTGGTGTAGCAAGTCGAATCATTCCTTGAGGTGTCTTTACCGACTCCAAGGCGATGAATCCGGCGCCAGGAAGTTCAATCTCACCAACAAGAACTTGAGCCCGCGGCGCATAGTGATTCTCAAGCGCTCCAGATACTCGAATGGAACTTTGAGACTCATCGACATCCAACCCTGTTGATTGA
>JBJTGO010000234.1:0-2108 GCA_046093985.1 Actinomycetota bacterium | reverse complement strand
GCGCCAGTGAGTTCGCTTACATGATCCAGAAGTGCGCGCCCGAATCCCTTCCCTCGAAAATCTGGAGGGATGACAAGTTCGGCGCTCGGACCTTCGACTTGATCGGTGAGATCGAGATGTGCATAGCCAGCAAGTGACTCTCTTCCATCGCGATCCTCTGTGATCACAATATGTCGATCGTCTTTGTCACCACCATGGCGAAGATGTAGGAGTACATGTTCAGCAACGGGCGGGATGCCATCAAAGCGGGTCGTCTCCGCGAGGAGTGTGAGAACTTCACTCAGGGTCTTGGGATCTGTCGTCTCTCTCGTCTTCACCAATCGTGATCCTTAGATCTTGATCAGAGATGATCTGAGAAGGCGTCTTTGGGACTTACTGAGAAGCGGTAGCCGACATTTCGCACTGTACCGATCACTGCTTCAAATTCAGGACCAAGTTTTGATCGAAGGCGTCTGATGTGGACATCGACGGTCCGTGTGCCACCGAAATAGTCATAACCCCAGATCTCTTGCAGGAGTTGTGATCTCGTGAAGACACGTCCTGGATGTTGTGCCAGGTACTTGAGAAGTTCGAACTCCTTGAAGGTGAGGTCGAGAGCGCGGCCACGGACCTTTGCAGTGTAGGTCTTCTCATCAATCACAACATCACCGCTTCTGATCTCACCGCTCGTCGGGTCAGCTTCGATCCGTTGTGCTTCACGCTTTCCGATTGCGATACGGATACGGGCCTCGACCTCTGCGGGGCCAGCAGTATCGATGACGACATCGTCAGATCCCCACTCTGCGCTGATCGCGCTAAGGCCTCCCTCAGTCGTGATGAGAAGGAGAGGACAACCGATTCCGGTTGCGATCATGAGTTTGGCGAGAGATTTCGCAGCGGGAAGTTCACGCCGTGCGTCGAGGAAGATGCAATCGACTTCTGGGATGTCGACGAGTAGTGATCCTTCAGCGGGCAAGATGCGAACGTTGTGCTGTAGCAAACTCAGTGCAGGCAATACTTCCGCGCTTGCGCCGCGGGTATTGGTCAACAAGAGGATGCGTGCCATAAGTGGGTAAGGTTACCGGTCATGGAAAGCCTTGCTCCAATCCTTCTCATCCTCGCGCTCACCAGCGCATATGGGATCTGGTACCGATCCTCGCGCGGGAAAGTGAAGAACTCTGCTCGGGCGAAGTCGGGTGCGATCGATATCAAGCTCTTGGGCGAGGAGTTGGGTAGCGAAGCGACATTGGTGCAATTCTCGTCTGCTTTCTGCACGCCATGCCGGATGACGCGAACGTTGATCACTGATGTGATCGCAGATATGCCAGGGGTTCGTCATCTTGATATCGACGCCGAGTCACATCTCGAAATGGTGAGGAAGCTAGATATTCGCTCCACACCGACCACGCTCTTTCTCGACAAGGATGGCATCGAACGAGGTCGCGCCGTGGGTGCGCCGAAGCGATCCCAATTGGTGGAGGCGATCCAAGCGCTCCGTTCGTGAGGTTGGCTCACTCTTCTTGCAAAGACCTTGCAACTCGCATCTTCGAAGTGCCTTATCTATCCTTCAGCCCATGTTCTCCTGCCAACGCCGCGATCTGACACAACGCCGCGTCATTGATTTTGGCCGGATCACACGTTCTCTCTGTCGCTAGTGACATCTCACAAGTTCGTCTAGTCCCACTCTTTCAATTTCCAAACTTCAGTATCCGTGAGATCACTATCCGAAAGGTTTTCCAAGAAATGACTTTTGAAAATCCAGTTCTTCTTACATCTGATGCAGGTTCGACTGAATCGCGTGGTTCCAAGCGCGACTACCCCTTGATCGATGCTCGAGGACCACGTTTTGGCGCCGCGATCACCGTTGTGGTATTAGCGCTTGCGCTTGTATTCAATCAACCACTTCTCGTCCTCTTTCAAGCGATCGTCTTTGCAATCGGCGCGACCTTCGGTCCGCAGAAGACCCCATATGCATTCCTCTATCGCATTCTCATCAAACCTCGATTGAGCGGTGATGTTCCAACCGAAGATGTCCGTCCACCTCAATTCGCCCAAGCAGTTGGATTGATTTTCGCCCTCTTTGCACTCCTTGGTTGGGCCGCTGGGATCGATCTTGCATTCACGATCGC
>JBJTGO010000233.1:0-2405 GCA_046093985.1 Actinomycetota bacterium | reverse complement strand
TCCTATTGCAAAGCAGACTTCTTTCAATGAGGAGAATCTCACGATCACTCGAATCAGAGGCCGTGAGACCTGGGACCCAAGAACTCCGCGCAGCCCCGAAACTCGCCTCATATCGGCGAGTATATGGTCGATTGAAGCGAGTTCAGATGATTGGTGGACGACCAAATTTCGTCAGTAACCAATGGGGTTGCCAACGCAATTTCTTTCGCTTCTTTTCATCCACGCCGATGCTGGTGGTGAATATCCCCTGGAACAGTCCCTTGAACCACGCACCCCTCTTCTCTCTGATGCGAAAGAGTGAGATGAGAATCCAGGTCAATGGATAGAGGAATGAGAATGGAAAGCGAAGATTTCGTTTTGCTAACCAAACTCGATTTCTTGCATTGAGGAAGAAGTAGTAGTCATGACGAGCTGGGTTGATGACTGGATGCTTCACTTCGATATCTGCTGCGTACCAAGGGATACGGCCCTTATCTAGAACCCGCCAAACGAGTTCTACCCCCTCATGGGCATAGAAGAAATTCTTGGGCCAACCACCTATGGATTCGAAGAGATCGCGGTCAATTGCCGTCGCACCTTCCCAGAGCGATGTCGCAACTGAACTTCGCGGTTCTCGTCCGATTCGGAGCCTGGGCACCCATCTCGTTGGAGTCGCTTCCCCATCTTTGAGTGCGATCACTCGCGGTTGTATCAGACCTATCTCGGGCCTTAGATCCATCAACTCCTTCATCTTTAGAAGCGTCTTCTTGTCGTGAAGAAGGACATCGTCATCGAGGAAAAAGAGGGTTTTGCCATCGACTTGCCCTGCTCCAGCATTCCTTCCACCAGGTATTCCGATGTTCTCAGGTAGGTGGAGGGTCTTCTGGTTTGGGAATTGCTCTTTGGGATCCCAACCGTTACCGACGATGACAATGTCGAGAGTTACACCTTCTTGCGCCTTGAGCGAATCAAAGGCACGTCGCAACTCATCAGGTCTCTTCCCCATGGTGAGAAGGACGCATCCGAAGTCCTGCTTCACGGTCTTTCGGTTACCTATTCGCGTGGAGTTTGCTGGAGGAGAGGATGGCAATCAGGTGGCCGAGCGTGACGACTGGGCTTGCGATGACTAAGAGGAGAAATGCTTCTTCAAGGAGCCCGAAAATGTAGGCAAGAGTGAAGATCAAGGTCATCTCGACCGAGTGGTAGCTGCGATGAATCGGGATGAGATTGGCCGATCGACGAAGCGTTGCGATTGCACTTTTGCGCAATGGTGATGCCTTATCTTGCAATTTCTCTAGGCCCGAGAATGCGCGGGCCACATGAACTGCGTCATTGAGACCCTTGTTGATGACGATCAGCGTTGCAAGAAGCGCACCGAGGAATGGATAGAGATAGTCATTGCCTCCATTCATCTCTTGCGAGAGTCGCCATCCAATGGCGATCGGGATGAGTGCCTCTGCGAAGTAGTGACCGACTTTGTCGAGGAAGATCCCAGCTGGAGAGAACCTCTCTCGCCACCTTGCCAATTCACCATCGATGCAATCCCAGAGCATCTGAAGTTGACTCAAGAAGAGAGCCAGAAGGAATGCGATCCACCCTGGGATCAAGAATGAGAGTGAGATTGAGACTCCGGTGAGGATCATCAGGTAGGTGACGCCATTTGGAGTTATGGATGTCGGGATCAAGATCCTTGTGATGTAGGGCGAGATACGTCGAAGGTAGAGGTCCGCAGTCCAATGTTCAGAGTTGCGTCTACCTGTGACTGACTCAGGTTGGGTCTTCGCTTTGAGCTCTGAGATTGAGGGACGCACGAGGTGAAGTCTAGGCGCGTGAAGGCTTACGGATTTGGAGGAACCACTGGATGGAAGCGATCCCAAGGAAGAGAGCGAAGAAGTAGTAAGCCACGAATTGGATATCGATACCTGAAACGAGAAGGAGAGCAAAGAGAGCGATTCTTCCCTCCACCTTCAATCCAAGGTATGAGAGCCACTTTGGGAAGGTCTCTGATTGAAGTGATCGATAGAGCGCGTCATAGTGGTGATAGACGATCGCAAAGAGCGCTAAGAAGAGGAAGCCATCGATCTCTCCATCTCTTGCGGTGAATGCGATCGCGAGCACGGTGAGAAGTTCAAATACGCGAAGGAGTGATGGAACCGCCCATGAGAAGTGCCCACCAAGCGCTTTCGAGGCGAGAAGCAGATCTTGCTGGTAGAAAACCACTGACGTCGCCGGTCCATCGCCCTCCCATGTCAGCGTTCTTCGGATTCTGGTGAGCCATGCATAGAGAAGAGAGATAGAACCGAAGAAGAACATCCCAGGAAAGACCCATTCGCCGCCACCGATTGCGGCAAGCACGGAGATCGCAAGCCAGCGCTCACCGATCGGGAAATTGAGGATCTTCTTGACCCAATACTTGAATTCAGATT
>JBJTGO010000232.1:0-1329 GCA_046093985.1 Actinomycetota bacterium | reverse complement strand
GTGCAACACACTCAGTCGTCTTTGGTGGATTCTCTGCTGATTCTCTCCAAGCGCGCATCAATGATGCCGATGCCAAACTCGTTATTACGGCTGACGGTGGATTTAGGAAGGGCGCTGCCTTCCCTCTCAAGCCAACAGTTGATGAGGCGATCAAAGCGACTCCTAGCGTGGAAGGAGTTCTCGTCGTACGAAGGACAAATCAAGAAGTCTCTTGGAATTCACCTCGAGATATCTGGTGGCATGAGATTGTCGACCGACAGGCGCCAGATCACAAAGCGCCTGCTTTCGACTCGGAGCATCCACTCTTCATCCTCTATACCTCTGGAACCACCGCGAAACCGAAGGGGATCTTCCACACCACGGGTGGGTACCTCACTCAAGCGGCTTTCACGCATCATGCAGTCTTTGATCTCAAGCCTGAAAAAGACATCTACTGGTGCACTGCCGATGTCGGATGGGTCACGGGGCACTCCTACATCGTCTATGGCCCACTCGCCAATGGCGCTACGCAAGTGATCTATGAAGGAACTCCCGATACACCTCATAAAGGACGTATCTTCGAGATCATCGAAAAGTACAAAGTGACGATTCTCTACACTGCGCCGACACTCATCCGAACCTGGATGAAGTGGGGAGATGAATTCCCGAAGGCACATGATCTTTCCTCCCTCCGCCTCCTTGGTTCCGTAGGCGAACCCATCAATCCAGAAGCGTGGATGTGGTACCGAGAGGTGATCGGCGGAAACCTTTGTCCAATCGTGGATACCTGGTGGCAGACCGAAACCGGAGCGATCATGATCTCACCGCTTCCTGGTGTCACTGCATCGAAGCCAGGTTCTGCAATGCGGGCGCTCCCAGGAATCAGCGCGAAGGTTGTGGATGAATCAGGTAAAGAAGTAAGCAAAGGTCACGGTGGCTATCTCGTCCTCGATCAACCTTGGCCATCAATGCTTCGCGGTGTGTGGGGTGAGCCTGAGCGCTACAAGGAGACTTATTGGTCGAAGTACGAGGGCCTCTACTTCGCTGGTGATGGAGCAAAACTCGACGAAGATGGTGCGATCTGGGTTCTCGGTCGAGTTGATGATGTCATGAATGTTTCAGGGCATCGCATCTCGACCACAGAGGTGGAGAGCGCCCTTGTCTCCCACCCCTCCGTTGCTGAGGCTGCCGTTGTCGGTGCAAGTGATGCCATGACTGGTCAAGGA
The DNA here is from genome assembly GCA_046093985.1 of Actinomycetota bacterium. Taxonomy (GTDB): domain Bacteria; phylum Actinomycetota; class Actinomycetes; order Nanopelagicales; family Nanopelagicaceae; genus SYAN01. Next base: position 124 of record JBJTGO010000232.1, on the reverse strand, counting down.
ATCGTTGCTTTTGTGATCCTTCGAGGTGGCGTCCCAACTTCTGGCGGTGACCAATTGATAACAGATCTTCGCAATCATGTTGCGAAAGCAATTGGTCCCATCGCTAAACCACGACAGGTAATGG
>JBJTGO010000231.1:0-4015 GCA_046093985.1 Actinomycetota bacterium | reverse complement strand
TCGGTGAAGTAGTGCCACCTAGCACACTAATTTGCGCTGTTGGAATCGTCGCAGCAGTTACTTGGGCGATTTTCTCAAGGCAGAATCCCAAAGTTAAAGAGTAGGTGGACCGGCTGGCGTTGCTGATAATCTCATGGCGTTAGCGACTCATTCCAAGTGGGATCCGAACATAGCCACGAGTCGATCCCAGCATCGTCAACCATCACTTCAGTTCTTTCGATCAATCTAGCTCAGTTCTGTTGCAATCTTCTCGGCTTGCTCCCTTAGCTCAGGAATAGCCGTTGTCTCAAAGCGTTCTCCCAAGAGCACTGGGCCAATTGCAAATAGTCCTTCAACGACATTTTCTTGTTGGTCAATCACTTCAAAAGATGGGTAGTTGGACCGAATGCCCAATCCCAGCGGACCGAGCGCGACAAGACCTTGCTCGGCCATGGTTCGATAAAGCGGCGAGGACTCCATTGAGCGATAGCCGGTTGAGTTGACGATGTAATCGACGGAACACACCTCATCCGCTCCAGTCTTCAACACAAAGCCAGAGTCACTCTCCTTCAACTGGTGATGAGGAGCTCCCACGATTTTGAGTCGGTCCTTAGCCATGAAGCATGACAACTCCTCTTCAATCTCTGGTGCCATGCGGTGGCGATGAACATTCCACCAGCGCAGATGCTGGCTCCAGAAGTCGAGCTTGTCATCTTCACTCCATCCGAACCAGATCTCCGGAAAGAGATGCCTGACGCCATCTTGCGCGGCGCGCCAATCATTTTGACCATCGATATATGAGCGCAGCGCCGCAGGTGAGGCCTTTGCCTCGTGCGGCACTGGTAGAGGGGCGGAGCGAACTTTGAGGTGAGGTTGTGGGAGATCCCCGGTCCGCGAAAGTCCAATCACGGTATTCGCGTCGCTCCGCCGTAGATGGCTCAACGCGAGATCGATGAAGGTAAGGCCGGTACCAATCGAGAGCAGTGTTCCTTCGAATGATGGCACTCCGTCGCGCCAGGGGTCGTTGATGTACTTCGGCGAAGAGATAACCGAATCATCGAGTGGTAACGAGTTGGACATTCCATGACCTAGGGCAAGGACGACTGCATCGAACTTCCCTAACGGTCCTGTCTCTGCTGTCACCTGAAAGGAGCTGTCTTTTCGCTCAATGCGCTCGACTCTGCATCGTTGATGCAGGAAGGATGCGTTTCGATTCCCTTTCTGAGCCTCTAGAAAGGTTTCCAGCAGATAACGACCATACCGTCTTCTTGAGATGAATTCGCTTTCGCCACAACCAGCCCAATTCTTGAAATGACTTGGATCGCTCGGGAGAGCCGACATCCGTCCTGCGGGAACATTGAGCAGGTGTCCCTCATCCCCGGTTCCGTAAGCGAGACCTCTACCAAGGACTCCATTCGGTTCAGCGATATGGACGGAGAGCGGTGAAGAAGCCTGTCGGGCAATCTGGGTCGCAACCAGGATTCCCGATGCCCCACCGCCGACGATCAAGATCTCGCGCATCGCTCTCCTTTGACCATTTTCCTACTAGGTTTGTAGGTTACTACAGCATCACTGCGATTCCTGGTTGGCGATGGATAATGTCGCTGTGAAGATCACCGTCTCGGTCGAGTATGCGCTGCAAGCTTTGGTCGAGATTGCGAGCATCGCAGATAGCAATGGGGGCGTCTTGACCTCTCAGGAAATCGCATCGGCACAGACAATCCCCACCAAATTCTTAGAAGCCATTTTGAGGAAGCTAACGCACACTGGAGTTCTCATTTCTAGCCGAGGCCCGCGTGGTGGTTACCGTCTAGCAAAGCCCGCCGAAGAGATTACGGTCGCTGAGGTGATACGAATTATCGAGGGACCTCTCGCGGCTGTGGGTGATCGCGCGCCTGAGGCAACGAAGTACCGTCGCTCTGCCAAGAACCTCACGAGCGTCTGGGTTGCAACTCGGGTTGCGCTTCGAGATGCTCTGGAGAACATCACACTGGCAGATATCGTCGAAGGTGATTTCGAGAACGAGATCAGACAACTTCTTCGACGTAAGGATGCGTGGGTGCGACGTGGGAAGTGATCAAGGTTCGAGAAAGAACCACCCCGACACATTCTCCGAATTCCTTTCAAGCCGTCGAACCACTCGTGACTTTCAATCGACACCTGTTCCGGAGGAAGTAATCCAAGAACTCCTCTCAGATGGATTGACTGCACCAAGTTGGTCCAATACCAGGCCCTTCAAAGTCGCGATCGCAACAGGCGAGGTGAGGGATCGGATCAGCGCCGAGTTTCTCAATCGCTGGAAATCCCTCTCGAGGTTTAGAAATGGTGGGCCACTGACGAAGCTAAAAGTATTGATTCGCGGCTATGGTTTCCCAACCAGTAACAGGCTTCTTGTACGCCCCTATGTCCCCGAACTCAAGCCCCGAGCAGAGCGCGTTGGCAAAGCACTCTATGAATGGATTGGTATCAAGCGCGGAGATAGAACTGCGCGAGATGCGCAGTGGGGTCGTAACTACGACTTCTTCGGCGCACCGGTTGCACTCTTCATCTTCATTCACAAGAGCCTTCACATCTACGCAGCAAATGACGCAGGTTTGATGCTGCAAAATTTGATTCTCTCGGCTCACGCGAAGGGCCTTGGCACATGCCTTCAGGGTGCTGTGGTCATCTGGGACGACGTCATCCGCGAAGAGTTCGATGTTTCCGATGACTACCGAATACTGACGGGACTGGCAATCGGCTATCCCAAAGAGGCTCACGTCAATGAATTCAAAGCGGATCGCCTACCGGTTGACGAGATAGTCCTCAAGCCAAGGTCAAAGGATTCCAACCGATAGCAAGGCGATGATCGCAGTCCCCAAGAGCACTCGATAGATCACAAAGGGGGCGAAGGATCTGGTTGAGATGAACTTCATCAGCCAGGCAATCACTGCGTAACCGACGACCATTGCGACGGTCGTTGCAATGAGGGTCTCCCCTAGCGAAAAAGCGCCACCAGGATTGGTGATCGCTTCACCAAGTTCATTCAATCCACTTGTAAAGACTGCGGGGATTGCAAGGAGGAATGAATAGCGAAGCGCCTCACTTCGTTCGTAGCCCAGGAGTCTTCCCATAGCAATGGTGGCGCCAGATCGTGAGACACCTGGAATGAGTGCCATCGCCTGTGCGATTCCATAGAGGAGACCATGTGCAAAAGAAAGATCAGTGAGCTTTCGATCTGATGGCCTCTTCCAATCAAGGAAACCGAGGATCAGACCGAAGATGATCAACATGATCGCAACGAGCCAGAGCGATCGGAAGGTGGTGCGGATCGTCTCTTGTCCCAAATAGCCAAGAATCAAGATCGGGAGGGAGCCGATGATGATCAACCACGCAAGGCGTGAATGCCGCCTCTCCTCGTCGCTCAATCGCTGTCTCAGAAGAGAGCGAAGAAAGGCCGCAGCGATTCGCTTGAGATCATGTCGGAAATAGAAGAGCACTGCGAGTTCGGTTCCGATCTGAGTGATCGCAGTGAAGGTAGCGCCAGGATCCCCAGCGCGTGGCAAGAACTCCCCGGCAATTCGAAGGTGAGCGCTCGATGAGATGGGTAGGAATTCAGTTAGACCTTGGAGGATTCCTAAGAAGATCGCCTCAAGCATCTTTCACGTCACTCTCGCCGAGATTTCTCGCCCGGGTAGCCATTACTCCACCTAAGGCCAACATCGCGACCGGATAGATCATTGCAATCGGCAGCGAAGTCGCCTCCGAGATAAGTCCGGTGATCGTTGGTCCGACAAAGTATCCCGCAATTGCAAGGAGTGCCACCCTCGCAATGCCGACCGAAGCAGGAATCCCTTTGATCGTGCCGGCCGCCAACATGAATGCTGGGAAGACAGGCCCAATCCCGAAGCCGGCGATAAAGAAGCCAATCACGATGATGGTCAAAGCAAGCGTTCTCGATGACGGGGCAACCTGCCACGAGATCACAATGGAAGCGAGCCAGAGGAGAGCCGATCCAATCGCAAGGAAGGTGACCGTTTCATACATTCCAAATCGC
>JBJTGO010000230.1:0-2189 GCA_046093985.1 Actinomycetota bacterium | reverse complement strand
TCCTCGTAATTTACATAATATATATTATCGGCGAACTATCAATCTCTGAAGACCCCAGACGGTAACTTTCCAAAGCGCCTCAATCACGATCCTCTTACTCATCTTTGAAACGCCACCCTCGCGCTCCACAAAGGTGATTGGGACCTCTTTCACTCTGTATCCACCTTCAAGTGTTCGCAGAACCATCTCAATTTGAAAACCATAGCCTTGAGACTCGATTCGATCGAAATCGATCGATGTGAGGACTCGTTGATGAAATACGCGGTAACCACTCGTCACATCGCGTAGCTCTAACCCGAGAGCGATTCGGGCATAACCCGTTCCCACTCGTGAGATCAACTGCCTTGAAATGGGCCAATTGATCACCTTGCCGCCTGGCATCCACCGTGTGCCTATGGTGAGATCGGCCTGATCAGTTGCAACGGGTGCGATGAGATTCGGTAGCGCCTCAGGTTGGTGGCTTAGGTCGGCATCCATCTCGACCATCAGGTCGAAGCCTCGTTCAAGTCCCCAGCCAAAGCCTGCGATATAGGAAGGGCCAAGTCCAGACTTACCAGGCCGGCGTAGAACCTCAACCCAATCCAGGCCTTGCCCATCGACGAGCTCTGCGGTGCCATCCGGTGAATTGTCATCGATGACGAGGACACGAACCTCATGACCATCTGAGGTGAGCGTCTCCCGAACTCCCGCCAATCGATCGAGGAGTTTTACGACTGATTCCGACTCGTTATAGGTCGGAACAAGCACCAGCACTCTCATAAGGACTTCATCTTCGCATATTCCAGCGCCAAAAGTGCGATACAGAGATCACCAATACAGAAAGAATGAGGAGTAGTTCGGGAGCGATCTTAGGAATGGAAGGTTCTACAGGCGCAACCTCAACGATCAAACTCCCCTGTTGGAACTTCGCGATTCGTGACTCAACAGAACCATCTTTCGAGATCAGAGCGGTCTCCCCCGTTGTCGCAGCGACGACAAAAGGAATCTGTGACTCAAAGGCGCGAACTCTCGTCATCTGGAATTGCTGCCCAGACTGCCAACTGCGACCAAAGGTTGCGTTATTGGTCTGTACAACTCCGATATTTGACGCCTTCAAGTTATCCCATGTGACTCGGTCATCAAGGATCTCGTAACAGATCAGTGGCGCGAAGCGAAGGTCCTCTATAGCGTGCGTTTCGATCGCAGATCCTGGAACGAAGTCCTTGACGCCCTCTGCTAATGACGAGATAGCGGTTGCTAGTGATCTCAGCGGAACATACTCACCAAATGGGACTAGATCACGCTTCTGATAACGCGATTGCAGGCTCCCCTTCTCGTTGAAGAGAAGCGAGACGTTCTCCAGGCCTTCTTGGTTGGAGGTCACTGCGCCGATCACGATGGGAACTTGGTTCTCGCTCGCCAATCGTGTCAACTCACCATTGATTTCCTCATCCAAAAATGGATCTAAATCCGAAGCGTTCTCCGGCCATAAGATGAGATCCACCTCTTCGCGATCAAGTAACTGATCAGTCACCGCAAAGTGTCGCCGGAATACATCTCGTGGCGTTGCATTGAATTCAAGTCCAAGTTGGGAGACGCCCCCTTGGATAAGACCGATTCGATAGGACTCCCCTGCCGGAGCTGCGGATGCGGGAATGATGCCAACCGCCCCAACGAGGAGCAGAGGGAGAACGAAGAGAGATTGTCGGCTCAATCTTGATATGAGCACTGCAGTGAGCGCAACAATATAGCCAGCAAGGGCCACTCCCCCGATACGCAACCACTCTTGCAGTGGACCGTCGAGTTGAGCGAAACCAAATCGGCCCCATCCAAATCCACCGAAGGGAAGGATTGCTCGCAGACTTTCTGATAGCGCGAAGGAGAAGGGGAAAAGAAGTATTGATGCCTTCCCGGCACGGAAACCTAGCGAAAGAATGAGGAAGAAGGCAGAAAAGCCCAGAGCCAGTATGAGCCATGGGACGGAACCGACATATGTCGAACTCCAGTGGAGAAGTGGGAGCAGAAATCCAACTCCATAAAGATAGAAGATGACGAGCCTCAATCGGATTCCACTTCCTTGTGCAATGAAGATGATGATGATGAGTGAGGCGAGGGGCATGAACCAGAGTTCACTAGGATGGACGCCGGCGATCGGTCCCGGGCCGGCAAGGAAGCCACCGACTCGTCGGGCCGCGTGTTTGATCTGTCGA
>JBJTGO010000229.1:0-2921 GCA_046093985.1 Actinomycetota bacterium | reverse complement strand
GAACATCCATCTTCTATGGAGACCGTTCTCTGGTTTGAGAGATTCCTCTGGTGGAATCGGTAGCACGCCGAGTTCATATGCGCCTTTGGCGATGACCTCCATACATGCAGCATTGAAGTCCGAGAACTTGTTGCCGGGCTTTACCGCAGCGATTCCTGCCTTCTGCGCTTCATAGACCAACATGTAGATCTTCCGTTGCGCCTCACTGAACTTGCCATTGATGGGAAGTGTTCGAGTGATATCCGCTGTGTAGTGAGAGTCGACTTCGACACCAGCATCGATGAGGACGAGTTCTCCCGGCTTCACATCTCCGTCGTTACGAATCCAATGGAGGACGCACGCATGTGAACCTGATGCGACGATGCTGTCATAGCCAAGGTCATTTCCCTCAACTCGCGCGCGTCCAAAGAAGGCGGCTTCGATGACTCGCTCGCCTCGGGGTGTCTTGGTGGCCACAGGGAAGACTTTGACCATGTCTGAGAAACCACGGATGGTGGAGTCGATCGCCTTCTGCATCTCGCCAACTTCGTAGCTGTCTTTGACCATGCGGACTACAGAGGTGAAGTTTGCAAACTCTTCATCGCGGTCATTGGTTGGAATCAGTTCGTCGATGTAAGGATCCTGACTTCTGATGACGAGCGCCGCTTTGGAAGTGAGGAACTCTTCGAGGGTTTCTAGAAGTGCGACTTTGATGCCGTAGCGCAACTCAGTCTCTTCCAGAGTCATGCGCCTGCCGATCCAAAATTCACCATAGAAGACATTTCGATAGAACTCTTCATTGTTCCGTGGGGACCTTGGGTGAATGAAAAGGAGAGCTTCATGTCCTCCATCGCGTGGTTCAAGGACCAAGACTGAATCTGGGACAGCATCGGAAGCTCCAATGCCGGAGTAGTAAGAGAAGGCTGAGTGAGCCCGGAATCTGTAGTCGGTGTCGTTACTGCGAGTCTTGAAAGCGCCGGCAGGAATTACCAATCTCATTCCGGGGAATGCTTTCGAGAGTTTTTCACGTCGGTTCTTTGAGAAGGGAATGACTTCATGAGGTGTGATGCCATCGAGCGGCGAGGGCGTCCAACCCTGCTTCATGAATTCTTGGAGAGCCTCCGGGGTGGGGACATCGTGGTTACGCACACCCTTGGTGCGGGGATTAGATGTCGGATTGCTCTGCTTCTTCTCGAATGTGTTCATGGGATAAGGCTAAGGCAGAGTGAAGTGAAGGTCACCCGTAGCGCGAAATCTGTAGCCCCATAAGATTCTTCTCCCGACCCTCCAGAGGCAGGTAAGCCATGAAAGTGAAGAGAATCGATGTCTTTCAAAAGAACTACACCATGGCTGCGGGGAAGTTCGTCATTTCTGGGGGCAAAGTAGCCACTGCGCAGGATTCCACCATCGTTCGCATCGAGGCCGATAACGGTCTTGTTGGTTGGGGTGAGCAATGTGTCTTCTCGCCGGGATCTCTGATCGCTCACGGTGAAGGGGCTCGCGCCGCAATGAGTCTTCTCGCTCCCGCTGTCATCGGACTTGATCCGCGCACTCCTGAACGCGTATATGAAGTGATGGAACGAACCATGAAAGGCCACTACTACGCAAAATCTGCGATCGATATTGCTTGTTGGGACTTGTTCGGCAAAGCGACGGCGATGCAGGTCAGTGATCTATTGGGTGGAACCCAACGAACGGAAATTCCAGTTTATGCGCCGATCAGCATGGCCTCTCCTGAGGAGATGAAGGAAGATTGTGAGAAGTGGAAGTCCAAAGGTTATAAGCGCTTTCAAATGAAGGTTGGTGGAGATTATTCGACTGACTTGAAGCGAGTGGAGTCTTGCCTCTCAGTGATCGATGGTGCTGAGAGAGTCATCTTTGACGCAAATGGAAATTGGACGCAGCACGAAGCAACTCAAATCGTGGCTGCGCTTGATGGATTGAAGATCTACGTCGAACAACCATGCGCAACGATGGAAGAGAGTGCGAAGGTGAAGGCCCGCGCCCGCCACCCATTTATCCTCGATGAGAGTCTCTTGACCAGCAGCGATATCTTGCGTGGCCATGAACTGAACGCTATGGATGCCGTGATGCTAAAAATTTCTCGATTCGGTGGAATCACTCCAGTGAAGAAGGCGCGGGACTTGAGCATGCAATTGGGATTTGCCTTGACGATAGAAGACTCTGGTGGTGGTGACATCATCACAGCGGCTATGGCGCACCTATCTGCGAGCACCCCAGAGCGCTTCTTCTTCAACGGATGTTTTACAGGTTCGATGGTCAAAGAACGTCTGACTGAATGGGGCTGCAAGATCGCCAATGGTTTAGGTGAATTGCCGCAAGGCTCTGGTCTTGGCATTGAAGTCGATGGAAACGTTCTTGGCAAAAGTGTCGCTTCCTATGCGTGACTTTCTCAGGGCCCTCGTAAAGAGTTGAAGAACAAGAGCGTTAGAGAGTAGATAAGTCTTCCAAACGTATGATGCGAAACTTCTCACCGTAGTTCTCACTGGCAAAATCAAAGTGAGCAGGATTCATTACAATAATAAGAGTCTCCGTGAGTCTGGAGGCAAAAAGGCGAGCGCGGTCCCATACTTGTATACCTGAACCTTCCATGTATAACCCTATTCGATGAGCATTAGCGTCGAGCGCAAATGCGTTGAAGTGCATACCTAATCGCATCAAATTAAATCCAAAAACAGTCCCTTTGCCTGCCGCTCCGTAGATTCCAATATTGCAATTGAGACGTTCGAGTACATTAAGATGCCTATCCATAGTTTCGAAAAGAGTCACAAACCTGCTATAGTCACGAGATTGCTCTGCCGGCTCATTTTCTATACACAAATGCGCATCGGATGTGGCAGAGTGATTTAGATGAGACGAATCAGTAGACTTAGACAAAAGAACATAGTGCCATTCTTCGTTCGCAAATGAGCCCCAACTAT
>JBJTGO010000228.1:0-1944 GCA_046093985.1 Actinomycetota bacterium | reverse complement strand
GGGGATCGTCTTTGCGCGTGCTGAGACGGTTCAAGTCGCAGTCGATCAGAAGACACAGAAGTCGCGCTCTTTGAATGATGAGGAGCGAGCATTCCTCTTGGAATATCAGGACGAGAGCGAGCAGGAGTAGTCGATGAGCCTTGCACCTCGAAGTAAGCGCGCCTGGTGGCGAGATGCTGTCACTTATCAGATCTACATCCGCTCCTTCGCCGATTCAAATGGAGACGGCAAGGGTGATGTCGAGGGAATCCGCTCGCGTCTTCCTTATCTCAAGGCACTTGGAGTCGATGCAATCTGGATCACGCCTTGGTATCCATCACCACAGAATGATCATGGTTATGACGTCGCCGATTACATGGACATTGAGCCGGATTATGGGACTCTCGATGATGCCAAGCGACTGATCAAAGAGGCACACGACCTTGGTATCCGTGTCATCGTCGATATCGTCCCAAACCATTCTTCGGATCAACATCCATGGTTTCAGGAAGCACTCGCCGCGGGACCAGGATCACAGGCCCGTGATCGTTACATCTTCAGAGATGGCAAAGGCGCTAACGGAGATCTGCCACCGAACAATTGGAACGCTGTCTTTGGCGGGCCTGCATGGCATCGCGTCACTGAGAAGGATGGCAAACCAGGGCAGTGGTACCTACATCTCTTCGCGATAGAGCAACCTGATTTCAATTGGGAGAACTCAGAGGTGCGCGAGTACTTCGAGCGAGTCTTGAAGTTCTGGCTTGATATCGGTGTCGATGGAGTCCGCATCGACGTCGCCCACGGAATGATCAAGGCTGATGGTCTTCCTGACACTCCGGAGAAGGATTCACCGGAGATGCTGGCTGCGGTGTCGATGCCATTTTGGGATCAAGATGGAGTCCATGAGATCTACAGATCGTGGCGAAAGATCCTCGATTCCTACTCAGGTGATCGGATGGCGGTTGCTGAAGCATGGGTCAGCCCAGCATCGCGTATCGCCCGATACCTTCGCCCTGACGAGTTGGCGAACTCTTTCAACTTCGACTTCCTTACCTCACCGTGGGATGTAGCAACGCTTCGCGAGCGGATCGATTCGTCTCTTGCTGCGATCAAGGAAGTTGGTGCACCTGCATCATGGGTCTTCAACAATCACGATGTCGTCCGCTCCGTTGATCGATTCGCCTTAGGTCTCACTCCAGGAACAGGGGAGACCACACTCGATCGTCAAGGCGATCCGGCACAACTCGATCTCAATCTCGGTATCAAGCGGGCACGAGCCGGAGCTCTCCTGATGCTCGCGCTTCCAGGTGGTGCCTACATCTATCAGGGTGAGGAGTTAGCTCTCCCTGAAGTGCGCGATATCCCGGAGAATCGCCTCACTGATCCACGGTGGCGGATGTCGAATTTCACTGATCGTGGACGTGATGGATGCCGCGTCCCACTTCCATGGAAGAGCGAAGCAGCGGGCGCATTCGGCTTCTCGACCAATGCGAAGTTGCCGTCGCACGAAGCATGGTTGCCGCAATCGAATTGGTGGGGTTCCTTCTCGGTCGAATCACAAGAGAAGAACAACGACTCGACCCTTCATCTCTACCGAAAGGCGCTCGCGATTCGAGCACGTGAAGAAGGTTTGGGCGATGGACCCATGACCTGGATCGAGTTGGGTAAGGATCTCCTCGCATTCTCGAGGCCTGGAAACTTCCTCTGCATCGTTAACTTCGGCGCCGAAATCTCCCTTCCTGCCGGTGAAATCCTTCTTTCAAGCGCTCCGCTCGACAATGGTCGCCTACCTTCTGACACGGCTGTTTGGATCCGCACTGCGTAGATGAGTGAACTGGTCCAAGAACGCACCGTAAAAGTTCTAGCACTGAAGCAGCTAGTGAATGGACTTGGAGTTGGAGGCAATGTCGCAGCTGCAACACGTCTCGACTCTTCCATATCATGATCTCAGACTATGGCTCCCCT
>JBJTGO010000227.1:0-9705 GCA_046093985.1 Actinomycetota bacterium | reverse complement strand
TGCTTCTTCTTTCCTTGTGGCGAAGGCATCACCGCCACGAGACCTTCGTACTCCCTTCACATCCGATCCGATGAGATAGAAGGGTTTTGCTTCCGTGATCTCGACGGTGACGAAGTCACCGGGGCGCACGCTCTCCTCCGTGGAAAGGTGATCAGGTGCATTGAAATGGACGAGGCGGGCATCTTCACTCTTTCCACTCATTCGACGGATGCCTTCGCGATCGCTCTCACTCTCAGTGACCAGAAGTTCGAACTCACGACCGATGGCACGTTGATTGACGCCTAGCGCGATCGCCTCTTGATGGCGATGCAGTCGCTCGTATCGCTCCTTCACCACCTCAGCCGGTACTTGATCTGGCATCTCGGCTGCTGGGGTTCCTGGGCGCTTGGAGTACTGGAAGGTGTAGGCAGCGGTGAATTGAGCCTCATCGCAGAGTGAAAGCGTCGCTTCGAAATCCTCATCGCTCTCTCCTGGAAAACCGACGATGATGTCTGTGGTGATGGAAGCATCCGGGATCGCCTCACGAACTCGCTCCAAAATCCCGAGATAGCGAGATCTGCGATAGGACCTTCGCATCGATTGCAGGATCCGATCAGAGCCAGATTGCAGTGGCATATGTAGATGCGGCATCACATTCGAAGTCTCTGCCATCGCAGCGATCACATCATCGGTGAAATCCCGTGGATGAGGCGACATGAACCGAACACGTTCGAGCCCATCGACCTCACCGCAGGCCCGAAGGAGACGCGCAAAGGCTCCTTGCTCGCCAAGTTCGACTCCGTAGGCATTGACGTTCTGACCAAGGAGGGTGATCTCGGTGACCCCTTGATCCACCAGAGCCCTCACCTCATCAAGAATCTCACTCGCCTTCCGATCCTTCTCTCTACCGCGTAAAGCTGGAACGATGCAGAAGGTGCAGGTGTTATTGCACCCGACCGAGATTGAAACCCATGCCGAGAATGCGGAGTGGCGCCGAGCCGGAAGTGATGAAGGGAAGTGTTCGAGCGCTTCCTTGATTTCGATCTGCGCTTCACCTTCGATTCGCGCTCGCTCCAAAAGGATCGGTAAGGACCCGACATTGTGAGTGCCAAAGACCACATCGACATAGGGGGCGCGTTCAAGGATCTTCCCTTGGTCCTTCTGCGCGAGACATCCCCCGATGGCGATCTGAAGGTCGGGATTACTCTCCTTCTGCGGCGCAAGGAAACTCAACTGCCCATAGAGACGATTGTCCGCATTCTCGCGGACGGCACAGGTATTGAAGACAATGAGATCGGGATCTTCGCCGTCAAGGGCAGGTAGATAGCCAGCGCGGTCAAGGGAGCCTGCGATGCGCTCGGAATCATGCGCATTCATCTGACACCCAAGGGTCTGGATCACATAACGGCGCTTCATCGTGCCGTGATTCTACAAGTGGACTTTGGCCTCGCTCTGACCGCTCAATTCACGCATCACTGCCAAGATCGTGGTGGTTGAGAATCCTCGTCGCATCAACGAGGCGTGAAGTCGCCTGCGCATCCCTTCATCATCGCCCGAACCTGGACGCCACTTCTTCTCTGCGAACTTGAGCGCAAGTTTGTACTCATCATCATCACTGAGATCCTCCACGACCCAATCGATGATGGTCTGGTCGATAGAGCGTTCCTTCAAACCTTGGATGATGGCGCGACGAGAGGACTTTCGACGTGAGCGATCAGCAAAGTCACGAGCGAAATCCATATCGTTGAGATACCCCATCTCCTCGAGACGGATCAGGGTCGGTTCGAGTACCTCGGTGGGGGTTCCGCGCTTGGTGAGATGGTCGCGAAGTTGCTTCTTGCTCAGTGAGCGCCTACCGATCGCAGCGAGTGCGATGGTAAGCGCTACCGAGTTGGGATCCTCTACCAGTTGATCAGAATTCGACATCCGCTGTCGCCTCATCGATCGCTGCTACGAGAGCTGGATCGACGGTGGTCGGCGTGAGTTTTGCTCTGATCTTCGAATCGATCTCATTTGCGAGATCTGGGTTATCGACGAGGAACTGACGTGAGTTCTCTTTTCCTTGACCCAATTGGTCACCTTCATAGGTGAACCAAGCGCCGGACTTCTTGACGATGCCGAGGTCGACGCCCATGTCAAGAAGCGATCCTTCGCGAGAGATACCGACACCGTAGAGGATGTCGAACTCTGCTTGCTTGAATGGTGGCGCCATCTTGTTCTTGACCACTTTGACTCGGGTGCGGTTACCAACGGCTTCTTGGCCATCCTTGAGAGTCTCTATGCGACGGATATCCATGCGAACGGATGCATAGAACTTGAGCGCTTTACCGCCCGTTGTCGTCTCAGGAGAGCCGAAGAAGACGCCGATCTTGTCACGGAGCTGATTGATGAAGATCGCTGTCGTCTTGGAAGAACTGAGTGCGCCGGTGATCTTTCGTAGTGCTTGCGACATGAGTCTGGCTTGAAGGCCCATATGGGAATCACCCATCTCGCCTTCGATCTCGGCGCGAGGTACGAGGGCTGCGACAGAGTCGACGACGATGAGATCAAGGGCACCGGATCGAACCAACATGTCCATGATCTCGAGCGCTTGTTCACCGGTATCTGGTTGTGAGACCAAGAGGGCATCGATATCGATACCAAGTTTCTTCGCGTACTCAGGGTCGAATGCATGCTCTGCATCAATGAAGGCTGCGATGCCGCCTTGCTTCTGGACATTTGCGATCGCGTGCAAGGTCAGTGTCGTCTTACCTGATGACTCTGGTCCGAAGATCTCGATGACACGTCCGCGTGGAAGACCACCGATGCCAAGTGCGGCATCAAGTGCGATCGATCCAGTCGGGATCACTTCAACAACCTGGTTGGCACGCTCGCTCATCTTCATGACCGAGCCCTTGCCGAATTGGCGCTCAATCTGGGCGAGAGCGGTATCGAGTGCCTTGAGGCGCTCTGGGTTCACTGGGGCTTTACTTGTTGCGGGTGTTGCTTCGGGCACGCCTTCGCCTGGGCTTTTCGCCTCACGGGGCATGTTCTTACCTCTCTATCTCCCATGTTGATGGGCTCGATGGACCTTGCGGTCCGCACGGATCCAGAAGGTACGGAGGACCACCGACGGCGAGGGCAAGACCCTCGCGGAAGTGTGGAACCGCTCTGGCTGGGTATGAGAAGGGTATCCGAACATCTGTTCGAATGCGAGAAAGAGAGCTGGGCGAGTCGCGATGACAGAGATAGCGCCTCGGGTTCCTAGGCTTCACCCCGTGCTGAGCTCCGCAGGCATCCTCCGAGAACTCGAAGACGAATCGATAGAGATCCTTCGAGAGACGGCAGCGACCTTCCGAAACCCGGTCCTCCTCTATTCGATCGGCAAGGACTCCACCGTCATCCTCCATTTGGCGCGCAAGGCCTTCTATCCCGCGCCGATCCCATTCCCACTTCTCCATGTCGATTCGACGTGGAACTTCAAAGAGATGATCACCTTCCGCGATCACATCGTCGCAAAGCATGGATTACGACTCATCGCTCATATCAATGAAGAGGGACTCCGTGATGGCATCACTCCCTTCAGTCATGGAATCTCGGAATACATCCGAGTGATGAACACTCTCGCCCTGAAGCAAGCGCTTGATAAGTACGACTTCGATGCGGCTATCGGTGGATCGCGCCGTGATGAGGAACGCAGTCGCGCGAAAGAGCGAATCTTCAGCGTCCGTGAACCAGGACATCAATGGAATCCGAGAAACCAGCGCCCTGAACTCTGGCGGACCTACAACACTCGGATGACGACTGGTCAAACGATGAGAGTGTTTCCGATTTCAGATTGGACCGAACTCGACATCTGGAACTACATCTGGCAAGAAGACATTGAAGTAAACCCTCTTTACTTCGCTAAAGAACGTCCCATGGTTCGTCGTGGCGAGCAATTCATCATGGTCGATGACGAACGGTATCCGCTTGAAGAGGGCGAGACTCCTGAGATGATGATGGTTCGCTTCCGTACCCTCGGTTGCTATCCATTGACCGCTGGAGTCGAATCGACTGCGACAACGCTAGAGGAAGTCGTCGAAGAGATCACCGGCGTTCGACTCAGTGAGCGCGCAACACGTTTGATTGACGGCGATAAAGAGGACTCGATGGAGAAGAAGAAGCGAGAGGGCTACTTCTAGACCAACTCCCTGCCGTGAGTTCTATCGGCAACAACTCAGTCGAAGATCGGACCGACAGTGCGCGAGCGCTTGATCTCGAAGAAGCCCGGGTACGAGGCGACATTGACAACTCCATCCCAGAGTTTCCCAGCTGCTTCACCCTTCGGAGCCGGCGAGATGACAGGACCGAAGAATGCAAAGTCACCGACCTTGATCAACGGCGTGCCGACATCGTTGCCGACGAGAGAGATGCCCCGCTCATGGCTCTCGACGATGGATGCATTCCATGACTCGTTATCCATCTCACCAGCAAGCGCCTTATCGAGTCCGACTTCGGCGAGCGCCTCTTCCAAGAGTTCGGTTCCGATCTCCATCTTCTTCAAATGGATTCGAGTCCCGATCGCGGTATAGAGCGGCAGGACATATTCCTGACCATGCTTCGTCTTCGCAGCCATGATCACCCGCGTGGTGCGCCACGATTTAGGGAAGTTAGCCCGGTACTTCTCATCGGTCGTATTCCGATTGAGATGCGCCAAGGAGAAGATGTTGAAGGTGACATCGATATCGCGAACCTTCTCGACTTCAAGGATCCACCTCGATGTCATCCAAGCCCATGGACAGATCGGATCGAACCAGAATTCTGCCTGCGTCTTTGTCGTCATTGCGCGCCTCCAAATCGTCGTTCACGTTCTGCGTATATCTCGATAGCTTTCCATAGCGTCAAGCGATCGACATCTGGCCAGAGTACATCCATGAAGACCATCTCTGCATATGCTGATTGCCACATCAAGAAATTGCTAGTCCGCTGTTCGCCTGAAGAACGGAAGAAGAGATCGACATCGTTCATCTTTGGTTCATCGAGATAGCGCGCAAATGACTTCTCTGTGATCGCATCTGGCTTGATCCGCTTCTTCGCCACGTCCTCAGCGATCTTCCTGGTCGCGTCGACGATCTCTGCGCGACCACCATAATTGATGCACATATTGAGCGTCATTACCGTGTTTCTCTTTGTGAGCCGCTCTGCCTCTTCAAGTTCATTGACCACACTCGCCCAGAGCCGCGCCCGCCTTCCTACCCAGCGGATCTTGATTCCACGCGCATGCATCTCATCGCGTCGCTTTCGGATCACATCGCGGTTGAAACTCATCAAGAAGCGAACCTCTTCAGGACTCCTTCGCCAATTCTCAGTCGAGAATGCGAAGACGCTCATCTCCTTCAACCCGATCTCCAACGCACCTTCGACCACATCGAAGAGCGCGCGCTCACCCGCCTCATGTCCTTTGGTGCGGGCCATCCCTCTCTGCTTCGCCCATCGCCCATTACCGTCCATGACGATGGCGACATGCTTAGGAAGGGCATCTGCTTTGATCTTCGGTGGCTTCGCTCCACTCGGATGCGGCGTCGGCTTCTTAAACTTCATACTGCTTTCACGTTCTCCTCGGAGACAGTGCGATCTACGAAGGGCAGGGACCTTAGCCCTCGTTCAACATGCCATTGTAGATAGGCGGCGACCAAACCCGAGGCCTCTCTCCTATTTCGAAGTTCACTAACGATCGCTCTCTCCCAATTGCCACTCAAGAGGTCGCCCATCAACTCCAAGGTCTTCTCCTCAGGTGTGGCAGAGGCAGATGGCTTGCACTGCGAGCAGACCGAACCACCGCCGACGAGTGAGAAGAATCGATGCGGACCGGGCGCATTGCAGATCGAACAATCATGGGTCGACGGCGCGAATCCTGCGACTGCAAGCGAACGCAACAGGTAGGCATCCAAGATCAGAAGTGAGTCATAACTCTCGTGCGCTAGGGACTTGAGCGCACCTGCAACCAATTGGAAGTGTTGTCGAACTGGCTCTCGCTCATTGGTGGTGAAACGTTCTGCTGCTTCGACGATCGCATGTGCGACGGTCCACTTCTGATAGTCATGTGAGATCGCATCGCCATAGTTCTCGATCCCCTCGACCTGCGTGATCACATCGAGGCTCTTGCCGACATAGAACTGCGCGTCGATGTGACTTGCGATCTCGAGGCGAGCGCCAAACTTCGATTTGGTGCGCCGCACACCTTTCGCCACAGCACGAAAGCGCCCATGATCTCGAGAGAGCAGAGTGATGATTCGATCGGCCTCACCGAGCTTGTGCGTGCGTAAGACGATCGCCTGGTCGCGATAGAGGGCCACGGAGGAAAGGGTAGTTCGGCTCCCTCACGAAACCGTTATCTCAGGGCTCGGTTCACCGCAGAGATGATCGCCTTCAGAGATGCAGTCGTCGTACTCGGGTCGATGCCGACGCCCCAATAGATCGACTTCGCATTGGAACCACTCTGGATCTCGCACTCAAGATAGGAGGCAGCCTTCGCATCTCCGCCTGAGGACATCGCATGCTCGTAGTAATCAAGTACCTGCAGATTGACGCCAAGACCATTGAGGGCGTTGCAGAAGGCTGAGATCGGACCGTTACCGGTGCCTTCGATCTCACGTCGTGCGCCGTTGTCGATGATCGAAGCGGTCAATTGGACATCCTTATCCATCTCGGAACGCTCTGACATACCGAGGAGTTTGAACCTGCCCCATGGCGCTACATCTTTGGTCAACTCTGCTGGCAGATATTCATCGACAAAGATCCGCCACATCTCATCGGCGAGCACTTCGCCGCCTTCGGAGTCGGTCTTGGCTTGGATGACTTGACTGAATTCGATCTGAAGGCGTCGAGGTAGGTCGAGTTGATGTTCACTCTTCATCAGATACGCGACGCCACCCTTTCCGGATTGGCTATTGACGCGGATCACGGCTTCGTAAGTACGACCGATGTCCTTAGGGTCGATCGGAAGATATGGGACGGCCCACTGATACTTCTCAACCGCTACGCCTGCACTCTCTGCATCTCTCTCAAGATGTTCTAGACCCTTCTTGATGGCATCTTGATGTGAACCAGAGAATGCAGTGAAGACGAGATCGCCACCATAAGGATGTCGCTCCGGGACACGGAGTTGATTGGCGTATTCGACAGCGCGACGGATTGCTGGAATATCGGAGACATCGATCATGGGATCGATCCCATGGCTCAAGAGGTTAAGACCGAGAGTCACCAGGCAGACATTTCCGGTTCGCTCTCCATTACCGAAGAGGGTTCCTTCGATGCGATCGGCACCTGCCATGTAGCCAAGTTCAGCTGCAGCAACGGCAGTGCCACGGTCGTTATGCGGGTGAAGACTCAAGACAATGGAGTCACGACGATTGAGATTCCTATGCATCCACTCGATCGAATCGGCGTAGACATTGGGCATCGCCATCTCAACCGTTGCCGGAAGATTGATGATCGTCTTCCACGAGGGCGTCGGTTTCCAGATATCGGTCACCGCATCACAGACATCGAGCGCGTATTCGACCTCGGTTCCGGTGTAAGACTCAGGTGAGTATTCGAAGAAGACTTGCGTCCCTGTGACCTTATCGACTTGTCGGAGGCAGTACTCAGCTGCATCGGTTGCGATCTTCTTGATCCCATCCTTCTCGAGACCGAAGACGACGCGTCGCTGCAACGTTGATGTTGAGTTGTAGAGGTGAACGACAGCCTGTTTCGCACCACGGATCGATTCGAAGGTGCGATCGATCAAGTTCTCTCGCGCTTGAGTGAGGACTTGGATCACCACATCGTCGGGAATGAGGCCCTCTTCGATGATCTTCCTGACGAAATCGAAATCTGTCTGACTAGCCGAAGGGAATCCAACCTCGATCTCCTTGTAACCCATCTTGACCAAGAGGTTGAACATGGCGAGTTTTCGCGACCAATCCATAGGATCGATCAGCGCCTGGTTGCCATCTCTCAAATCGACCGAGCACCATTGTGGTGCGGCGGCGATTTTCTTCGTCGGCCAGGTCCGATCCTTCAGATCAACCGGCACGAATGAGGAGTAACGGTTGATCGGCATCGCGCTTGGAACTTGCTTTGGGAAAGACATCTTCTAAGCCTCTTCTTCTCGTATCAAACAATCAGGAATTCTTCTTCAGGTCTCCAAGGAGTCATCTCATCAAGGATCGCTTTGCCAGCGTTGATGCCGTTATCGCGTCAATCCCCGCGACGAGGGAACCGGCTACTTGGCCCCGTCGCGGCAACCAAGGAGGAGGCTTAGTGTGAAATCTAGAGTGAGTAAAGAGAGAGGGATCACGCGCAAAAGGTGTGAAGAGGGTGCGAATGCGCGCTTCATAGCCCCATCATAGATGAGAGGAAGCGATCAGAGAACCGGCAGATAGCGATCTAATTCGAAGGCGGTGACTTGTCGACGGTACTCCTGCCACTCCGCCCGCTTATTGCGCAAGA
This sequence comes from Actinomycetota bacterium, assembly GCA_046093985.1. Classification (GTDB taxonomy): domain Bacteria; phylum Actinomycetota; class Actinomycetes; order Nanopelagicales; family Nanopelagicaceae; genus SYAN01. Next base: position 1,272 of record JBJTGO010000227.1, on the reverse strand, counting down.
CATATTCGAATACGGACTCACCGAGGACCTCACGGACCAATTCGCTCTTCTCCATCTCTGAGATGGCTTCACTGAGGCTCATCGGTAGTCGGAGGGCGTTCGATGCCAGATCCGAAGATGGCTCGAGGATGAGCCCCTCCTCGATTCCCTTCAATCCAGCCGCGATGATGACCGAGAATGCGAGATAAGGATTGCATGCGCTATCGGGAGAGCGAACCTCGATCCGCGTCGATACCTCTTTCTTCGGTTTGTACATCGGAATTCTCACTAGAGCCGATTTCGAGTGCGCGCCCCAGGTTGCAAGCGATGGCGCCTCATCACCACCATGCAATCTCTTATAGGAATTGACCCATTGATTTGTGATCGCTGTGAACTCCGGCGCGAACTTCAAGACTCCGGCGATGAAGGAACGTCCGGTCGGAGAGAGGTGAAACTCTGCGCCATCTTGGTGGAATGCATTCTTCTCATCTGCGAAGAGCGAGAAGTGAGTATGCATTCCAGAACCTGCATATTCGGTGAAAGGCTTTGGCATGAAGGAGGCATGGAAACCTTGATCGAGTGCGACTTCCTTCACAACGTGTCTGAAAGTCATGATGTTATCCGCGGTTGAGAGCGCATCGGCGTAGCGAAGATCGATCTCCTGTTGACCGGGAGCACCTTCATGATGTGAGAACTCGACCGAGACTCCCATCGCCTCTAACATCGTGATCGCTTGTCGGCGGAAATCATTTCCAACCGCGCTCGGTGTATGGTCGAAGTAGCCACCTTGATCGACTGGGATCGGAATCTTGCTCTGGCTGGTATCTGACTTGAAAAGGAAGAATTCGATCTCCGGATGGGTGTAACAGGTGAATCCCATCCGCGCCGCCTTCTCTAGGGTGCGACGGAGGACATTCCGTGGATCAGATGGTGCTGCACTTGAATCAGGCAGTGCGATGTCGCAGAACATCCTCGCTGCCCCTGGACTCTCAGTGCGCCACGGCAGTATCGAGAATGTCGCAGGATCGGGCTTTGCCAACATATCCGATTCACTGACACGAGCGAATCCTTCGATCGATGAACCATCAAATCCGATTCCCTCCTCGAATGCGGTCTCCAACTCTGCTGGTGCGATTGCAACGGATTTGAGGAATCCAAGAACATCGGTGAACCAGAGCCGAACGAAGCGGATATTGCGCTCTTCGAGGGTGCGAAGGACGAAGTCTCGCTGTCTCTCGATGCCGGGGTTCGGATCAGTATGGGGGGAAGTCATAGGCCTAAGTCTCGCAACAC
>JBJTGO010000226.1:0-2389 GCA_046093985.1 Actinomycetota bacterium | reverse complement strand
TTCGATGGCAACAGGAGTCTTCTCAGACGGTCGAGCATCGATCCAGGAGAGAACCCTTCGCACTGACAAGTGGTGGTTGCAACCTGCAGTCACCTTCGGCGTCCTCTTCTCTTTCGTCATCTATTCGACCTTCCGCGCATTTGAGAAGCAGTACTACTGGGCCGAGCCGCTCATCTCACCTTTCTATTCGCCATGTCTTTCGACTGCCTGTGTTGAGGGTGCATCCCACTTCGGCCAACCGATCGGCAACATCGTCATCGGTGGATTCCTGCTCTCACCTGCATTCTTCATTTTGATCGTTCCATTAGGTTTTCGACTCACCTGCTATTACTACCGCAAGGCGTACTACCGATCATTCTGGATGTCGCCACCAGCGTGCGCTGTCGCAGAGCCACATAAGAAGTACACCGGTGAGACTCGCGCACCATTGATCCTGCAGAATGGTCATCGTTGGTTCTTCTATCTCGGTTTGATCCTCAATGTGATCCTCACCTATGACGCGATCATCGCTTTCAAGAATCCTGAAGGTGAGTGGGGACATATGAGCGTCGGAACTCTCGTACTCACTCTCAATGCAACCTTGCTCTGGCTCTATTCACTCTCATGCCATACCTGCCGCCACACCATCGGTGGACGCCTCAAACACTTCTCAGCACACCCCTATCGATACAAAGCCTGGACTTGGGTATCGAAACTCACCAGCCGACATCCGTTGTATGCCTGGATTTCGCTGATCGGCGTAGCTTTCGCAGACTTCTATGTTCGACTTGTTGCTTCCGGAACCATCGAGAACTACTACTTCTTCTAATCGTGAGCGCTATGGGTGGAGATTCGAATGAGTGAGAGCCGATTCAAGTACGACGTCCTGGTGATCGGTGCCGGCGGAGCGGGTCTTCGCGCTGCGGTTGAGGCTCGGCAGGCGGGACTTTCGGTTGCGATCATCTGTAAGTCGCTCTTTGGCAAGGCTCATACTGTGATGGCAGAGGGTGGCGCTGCTGCCGCGATGGGTAAAGTCAATTCCAACGATGGTTGGAAGGTGCACTTTCGCGACACGATGCGTGGTGGGAAGTTCCTCAACAACTGGCGTATGGCAGAGCTTCATGCGAAAGAGTCCCCAGACCGGATCTGGGAGTTGGAATCATGGGGAGCGCTCTTCGATCGCACCAAAGAAGGAAAGATCTCACAACGAAACTTCGGTGGCCATGAATATCCCCGCCTTGCACACGTTGGAGATCGCACCGGCCTTGAATTGATCCGCACCATGCAACAGCGGATAGTCGCGATGCAACAGAAGGATAAGAAGGAATTCGGCGATGCAGAGAAGTACATCAAGGTCTTCGCTGAACTGACCATCACAGATATCTTGAAAGATGGCGGTCGCGTCTCCGGTGCATATGGTTATTGGCGCGAGAGTGGTGATGAGGTTCTCTTCGAATCATCTGCTGTCGTCCTTGCAACAGGCGGCATCGGTAAGTCCTTCAAGATCACATCGAATTCATGGGAAGGTACCGGCGATGGCCACGCGCTCGCGCTCAAGGCCGGCGGAAGGCTCGTCGATATGGAGTTCGTCCAATTCCATCCGACAGGCATGGTCTGGCCCCCATCAGTGCGCGGAATCTTGGTGACCGAATCCGTTAGAGGCGATGGTGGAGTTCTAACAAATTCCGAAGGTCGTCGTTTCATGTTTGATTACATCCCAGAAGTCTTCAAGGATAAGTACGCAGATAACGAGGCTGAGGCAGATCGTTGGTATACCGATCAAAATAACAATCGCCGTCCTCCCGAACTCCTCCCTCGCGATGAGGTCGCTCGCGCGATCAATGCAGAGGTGAAGGCAGGTCGAGGTTCACCGCACGGCGGCGTCTTCCTCGATGTCTCCAAGCGCCTTCCTGCCGAGGAGATCAAGCGACGTCTTCCTTCGATGTGGCATCAATTCAAAGAACTCGCTGATGTCGATATCACCAAGGAACCGATGGAAGTCGGTCCGACCTGCCATTACGTCATGGGCGGCGTCAAAGTCGATCCCGATACGGCCGCAGCGGTCGGTGTTGATGGGCTCTTCGCAGCCGGTGAGGTCGCTGGCGGGATGCATGGCTCCAATCGTCTCGGTGGTAACTCGCTCTCAGATCTTCTCGTCTTCGGACGTCGCGCTGGCGCGGGCGCCGCTGCTTACGTGAAGGCGCTTGATAAGAAGCCAACTGTCACTGATAGCGAAGTAAGTCGTGCCAAGAAGCGAATGAACACACCGTTTGAGAACGTTGGTGGCGAGAACCCCTATTCACTCCATCAGGAGTTGCAGGCAGTCACTCAAGATCTCGTTGGCATCATCCGCACTGAGTCAGAGCTCAAGGATGCGATCAAGAAGTTGATCTCGATCCGTGAGCGTGCG
>JBJTGO010000225.1:0-7467 GCA_046093985.1 Actinomycetota bacterium | reverse complement strand
ATGATGGGACCGACGAGGGTTGAAAATGAGGTACCTGGACCTACGACGAGTGATGATGCGGCATCAACTAATTGCTTGGTAAAACTTGGATGGTCGTGGATCTTTGCATCAACGATGGCAAGTGATGCAGCGCTGCACTTTTGACCAGCGTGGCCAAATGCAGATTGGACCAGGTCTTTGACCGCGAGATCAATATCGGCAGATGCGGTGATGACGATTGCATTCTTGCCAGAGGTCTCGGCAAGGAGTGTGAGCTCTGGTTTCCATGAGAGGAAGAGTCGAGCAGTATCGAAGCCACCAGTGAGAATCACCGCAGCGACATCGTTATGGGTGATCAGATACTTGCCATTCTCATCGTCTCGACAGGGGAGGAAATGGAGAACATCTTTGGGTACCCCTGCCTGCCAAAGGTGATTGACCGCGCTCCATGCGACGGCGACGCTCTCTGGCGCAGGTTTGAAGATGACCGCGTTTCCGGCTACAAGCGCTGCAATCACGCCACCAAGTGGGATGGCATAGGGAAAGTTCCACGGTGGCACGACAGCGATGACGCCCATGGGAGTCGATCCACGGGTGGCAGCGATCGCAGTTGTCGCGTAATAGCGAGCAAAGTCGATCGCCTCGCTAATTTCAGGATCAGCTTCCGCTGCGGTCTTACCCGTATCTCGCGCCATGATTGAGACCGTCTGTGCTCTCGCTTCATCCATGATCTCGGCAGCCTTGAGCAAGATCTCGCCTCTCGACTTGGCTCCGAGTGCTTCCCATCCTGCGACAGATTTCGAGGCGATGCGTAGCGCCTTATCTATATGAACTCGGTCAGCGAAGGAGTAGCGGTACCAAACGTTGCCGTTCTGATTCGGATCACGACCTTCTTCAGTCTCAGAGGTGAGGATCTCCTCGCCACCGATGACAAGGGGGATGTGAAGATTGGTGACGGTTGCGATCCCTTTGAAGGCTTTACTCAATCGGGATCGATATTGACCATCGGTGAAGTCGCCGTCAGATTCGTTCTCGAATTTTTCAAGGGTGTGGAGCGAATTCTTTCCTTGAAGACGATGCGAGGAGGTTGAGATGCTACTTCGAGATTGGACCGCTACTTCGAATCTCTTTCGTTGCTCTTCGAATTCCTTACTCCCTGCTTTGATGGTGAAGGAAGAGCGGAGGTAGTTCTCTTCGGCGGTATTCTCATCGAGACGTCGAACGAGGTAAGCAACCGCGCTCGGGAAATCTGATCTCTTGGTGACCGGTGTGTAGAGAAGTACAGAGCCGACTCGATCAGCAATCGCAAGGGCTTCACCATTTGCCATACCTTCGAGCATCTCCATATCGATCATCTCGACGAGTCCTCGCGATGTCGCAAGATTCTTCGCCCAGATGATGTGGAAGAGGTTGTGACTTGCGATTCCTAATCGGATTGCGCCGCGATTCTCTTGGCGAAGGCCCTCGTCAATGAGGCGGAGATAGCTCGCATCGACATCTGCCTTGGTCTCATAGGGTGCCTGTCGATAGCCGTGATACTCGGCTTCTGCCTTCTCCATTGCAAGGTTCGCACCCTTGACGATGCGAATCTTGATGCTGCCGCCGGAGCGCGCATATCGCGCCTTGCTCCAATCGATAAGGCGATGGAAGTACTCATGTGAATCAGGCAGATATGCCTGGATGACGATGCCAGCGTTCAAGGACTCGAACTCAGGCTCATCAAGGATGCGCATGAAGAGGGAGACGGTGATCTCGAGGTCTCGAAACTCCTCCATATCGAGGTTGACGAAAGCGCCCCGCTTCTTGGCGAGTCGATAGAGGTCTCGAATTCGTTCCGAACATCTCTCGATCGAGCCTTCGGTGTCGAGAGTGATGATCTGACTGATGATGCTCGAGATCTTGACCGAGATATAGGTGACCTCATCGCGAGAGAGCATCTCCAAGACCGATTGATAGCGAGCGGTTGCCTCCTCATCACCGAGGACTGCCTCACCGAGGACATTGATGTTGTTGGCGACACTTCTCTTATTGCGGCGGGTCAAGTGCTTCGCAAGAGGCTTCTTCTCGGCGGCAAGAATCGCTCTCTTACTGGTGGATCGCACTTTGGCGGTGACGATCGAGATGATCAACTTCGGGAAGAGCAGGCTTGCAAGCGAAGCAATTTTGATGCTGAGGAAATCGAGGAGCCCTACCCCAAGAGTCGCGCCCTTTGCGATCTGTCGGAATCGTCTCGCTGCCTCGCGTGCATTGACGATGCGAATGACTTCGTCGGTCAAACGAATAGTGAGGTCGATCGCTTTCGGATCCTTGAGCAACCTTGCGAAGCGACGGCGATGGGTGCGATCTGCGCGAGCCCTCTTGCTCTTGGCAATGTCGAGAAGCTCTGAGACTTCGTTGACCGTTACCTCAATGTCGGGCTCAGTCAACGCGAAGTTCACCCCGCCACGATAGCCAACTGATGCTGGCAAAGTGGTGGCGGGTAGGCTTGGCCCATGACAATGGAGTCACCTCTCGATACTGCACGCTCGCAACTTCGAAGCGCAGTAGAAAAACTCTCACTGTCGGAGTCGATGTGGAACACCCTCTCCACACCAAGGCGGATCTTGGAGGTGGCGGTCCCACTCCGGCGCGATAGCGGTGTAGTAGAGATGTATAAGGGCTATCGAGTCCAGTACTCCACAACGAGAGGACCCTCCAAAGGCGGAATCCGCTTTCACCCGGATATCGATCTCGATGAGACGGTTGCCCTTGCCATGCTCATGACCTGGAAGTGCGCCTTGGTCAATCTTCCCTATGGAGGCGCGAAAGGCGGAGTTGCCGTCGATCCTCGCGGCCTCTCGGCTCGCGAGAACGAGAGGCTCACCCGTCGTTACACATCAGAGATCCTCCCCATCATCGGACCAGAGCGAGATATTCCTGCGCCCGATGTGGGCACCGATGAGAAGAACATGGCGTGGATGATGGATACATATAGCGTCAACGCCGGTTTCTCAGTCCCAGGAGTTGTTACCGGAAAACCGATCGTCCTTGGTGGATCACTCGGTCGCACCACCGCTACCGGTGATGGAGTTGCCATCTCAGTCCGTGAAGCCTTGAAAGATAGAGGAATCGATATCAAGGGTGCGACCATTGCAATCCAAGGTTTCGGCAAAGTCGGATATTGGACTGCGGTTGCGGTTGAGGCGATGGGGATGAAGGTGGTCGCAGTCTCCGATGTATCGGGTGGAATCAAAGACTTTGGGTCGATCGCCGACTTACATGAACACATCGCGCACGGTGGCGACATCTCAACGTACAAGAAGGGCGAGAAGATTAGTAATGAAGAGTTACTTCATCTCGATGTCGATGTACTCGTTCCAGCAGCGCTCGCTGATGCGATCACAAGCAAGAGCGCGCCTGGGATCAAAGCCAAGATCGTCGTAGAGGGCGCTAACGCCCCCACCACTCCTGAAGGTGACCGGATCATGCAGGAGAACGGCATCACGGTGGTTCCGGATATCTTGGCGAACTCCGGTGGCGTCATCGTCTCCTATTTCGAGTGGGTACAGGACAAACAGAACTACTTCTGGAGCGCCGAACAGATCAAAGAGAACCTCGAGTCGATGATGATGAGAGCCTTCGCTGAGGTTCGACAGGTTGTCAAGGATAAGAAAGTCTCGTGGCGTGATGCGGCGATGATGATCGGAGTCGGTCGCGTCTCGGAGGCTCACAAGTTGCGTGGCCTTTATCCGTGATCTGATCTTTCGCGAGAGAATTGTGTCGGCGATCCTGAAGCAAGATTTCAAAGAGATGAAAGTAGGGAATCAGAGATGGTGATGGAAGTAGATGGGAAGCAGTACCACGTCCGGCTTGGCAAAGGTGATGTCGGTCGATATGTATTGCTACCGGGAGATCCTGGGCGATGTGAGTACATCGCGAACTACCTCGATGATGCGAAGTTCGTCTCCAGCAATCGTGAATATGTCACCTATACCGGAAGCCTTGATGGCGTTCCGGTCTCAGTTACTTCCACTGGAATCGGTTGCCCATCTGCCGCAATCGCAGTCGAAGAGCTCTATCGATGTGGCGCCGATACTTTCGTTCGCGTTGGTACATCTGGGCATATTCAGAAGGATTTGAAGTCAGGAGACTTAGCGATCATCTCTGCTGCGATTCGCGATGAAGGGACGACGAAACATTACCTGCCGATCGAATTTCCTGCTGTTGCCGATCTTGATGTGACCCGTGCTCTGCAGATTGCTGCTAAGCGAGAAGGCGCCCCGCATCGCACTGGTATCTCGCAATCGAAAGATTCCTTCTATGGCCAACATGAACCAGAGCGAATGGGCGTGGCGGCGGATTTACTCTCCAGGTGGCGTGCGTGGGAGTTAGGTGGCGCGCTCTGTTCTGAGATGGAGGCGGCCGGCATCTACATCGTCGCTTCGATGCTCAAGGCCCGTGCTGGAGGGGTTGCGATGGTTCATGCGAAGGATCCGATGCCACCTCTTGATTCACTTCTCAAAGTTGCAGTCGAGGGCGTGAGAGAGTTGATCAAGATGGATAGGGAAGCAGGGCGCGAACTCTTCGTTCGCTGATCTCTTCGCTCGAACTTTCGGATATTTCGTTACTCCTTGGGAGTCATGAAGGAACGGAATGCTGCCAGCGCTCTCGGTCCGTAGACCGTCCCAGGTCCACCAAGCATCTGTATGCAAACTCCGAGCGCTTCCGCTACCTGCACCTCTGTCGCACCTTTGAGTGCGAGCGAGCGAGCGTGAGAGGCGATGCAACCATCGCAACCCCTTGCAACGGCGATACCGAGTGCGATCAATTCTTTCTCGACGGGAGAGAGAACACCTGGCACATGCGCAGCCTTGGAGAGATCGGCAAAGGCCGCGTAGACATCAGGTATCAACTCGCGAAGCGCTCGCCCTTCGGGTGCGAGCTCATCGAGGACATCTCTACCGTGGCTGTGGATTCCGTGCTCGGTCATCTCTCAACTCCTTCATTCGCGTCCCGGGAACGGGAAGCGATTGCATTTATACCCCCTAGGGTATAAGTTCCTGGGTATGGCGACAATCAATGTGACGGGGGAAGAGTTCGAGACTCTGATCTCCAAAGAGGGAACGGTACTGGTCGACTTCTGGGCTGCATGGTGTGGTCCCTGCCGCCAGTTCGCACCGGTCTTCGAGGCAGCGAGTGAGAAGTATCCCGATCTGACTTTCGCAAAGGTCGATACCGATGCGGAAGGTGCGCTCTCTCAGGCAGCGGGCATCTCTTCGATTCCTACTTTGATGATCTTTCGCGATGGCATCCTGCTCTTTCGCCAACCAGGCGCGCTCCCAGGGAACGCTCTCGATGAGCTCATCACAGAAGTGAGCGCGCTCGATATGGAGGATGTAAGACGGAAAGTCGCCGAGGAGCAGGCGAAGCAGGAATCCTAAAAGTAGTTGAAGATTCAACCATCGGGTATCCTTGCAAGATATGCGATCCGAACTGGGATCACTTTGATGGAGGCATGAGGATGTACGAGAACCACCGCTTCGGTCTAGACACTTTCGGCGATATGACCGTTGACGCACACGGGATTCCAGAGAGTGCCGGCACAGTGCTTCGACATGTAGTCGAAGAGGCAGTGCTCGCAGATCAACTCGGTCTCGATCACTTCAATGTCGGAGAGCATCATCGAGATGATTTCGCCGTCTCTTCACCAGAGACGGTCCTTGCTGGCATTGCAACGCGCACCTCGCGGATCATCTTGGGTTCTGGCGTCACGGTGCTTTCAAGCGCCGATCCAGTTCGCGTCTATCAAGGATTTGCAACGGTCGATGGCTTATCCCGAGGTCGCGCAGAGATCACTGCCGGTCGGGGATCCTTCACCGAATCATTCCCACTCTTCGGTTATGAACTGCAGAACTACGGTCGACTCTTCGACGAGAAGTTGGAGTTGTTGGTGCAGTTGTTGGAAGAGAAGCCAGTGACCTGGTCCGGCAACTTACGGGCGCCGCTTCAGAATCAAGAGGTCTATCCGAAGACCGAGCGTGGTCAGATTCCACTCCGTGTCGGAGTAGGTGGATCTCCCGAGTCGGTGGTCCGCGCAGCAAGACTTGGTATTCCTATGGCTCTTGCGATCATCGGGGGAGACCCAGCGCGCTTTGCTCCCTATGCCGCTCTCTACAAAGAATCTTTAGCGAAGTTCGGCAAACCGGAACTTCCTATCTCGATCCACTCTCCTGGCCACATCGCAGAGAGCGATGAGCAGGCGATCGAAGAGCAGTGGCCGCACTATCAGACCTCTTTCGGGCGAATCGGCAGAGAACGAGGTTGGGGAGTGATCGATAAGGGTCACTTCATCGCGGAAGTACGGCAAGGATCGCTCTACGTAGGATCTGTGGAGACCGTTGCACGAAAGATCGCCTATGCTATGCGAGCAGTCGGTGCGCAGAGATTCGACCTCAAGTATGCGACAGGTCCGATGCCCCACGAGAAGTTGATGCGCTCCATCGAGCTCTATGCCACGAAGGTGGTTCCCATGGTCAGGGAGTTGCTCACAACGTCTCAACTTTCGCCAGTTCTCTAGTCTTCTGATCCTGCGCCGAGTAATCTCGGGCGCATGATGCGCAAGGCGTTAGCTGTGGCACTTTCACTGGCTCTCACCGTAGTCGTCACACCGCAATCTTCATCTGAGGAGTTTTATCCCTCGGAGACTCCCTATTGGGTCGATTGCTCGCTTGGGTTTCGAAGCACTGACTGCGTCGAGAGCGTTGAGTTCAGCGATCCGACAACAGAGAAGCGCGATGCAAATGGTCAGTTGGATTACTCGAGCATCGTCTGGAAGAAGGCCGTGGCGAGTATCAACCCCAAGTTCGGCTACAAGAAGACTGATTACAACCTCAGTGAATTCACTGGTGCCTCACCGAAGTCGTGCGATGCAGTTCCACCGAATCCCAATGGCTCACGCGGTGTCTATCTTCATGACGCTTGTTACACCGCTTCTGGGCTCTTGCCAGATGGGAAGGACTTGGTTTTTCGCTTGATGATCAGCGGAAGTGGACCGTTTTTCGAGATCTACCAATGGGTCGATCAAGGGGAGAAGCGAACCTGGAATCGAGAGGATGGTTGGAGCGCGCAGACTGTTCCGGACGGATCGACGTGGCGCATTACCTTGAAGTCCAATGCGATCGCTGCCAATGCTGGGACGATCACTGCGAATATGAAGAATCCGCTCGTCACCTTCGGAAAGAGTTCAGATGGCGTCTCACTGACTTACATACAAGGCACCGTCTATCCGAATCAATACGGATGCCAAGTCCCAGGAAGGGCCTTCAACCCTTCAGCGGACCAACGTGTCACATGCGCGATTCAAGATACCTACGCAGAGACGGCTTCGACTGGGTTTTCGATCTACCTCACACCATACATCTATCAATTCGAGAAGTTGAAGGGCTATCCAGCTGGCGGAATCTTCGTCACAGGTCCCACTGGATCGTTGGGCCAGGTGCAATATGACCA
>JBJTGO010000224.1:0-1925 GCA_046093985.1 Actinomycetota bacterium | reverse complement strand
CTTCACTCCCATCACTCAAGGGAAAGTCGGCATCTATCTCTGTGGCGCTACGGTGCAGGCTGAGCCACATATCGGCCACATCCGAAGTGGCGTCAATTTCGACATCCTCCGCCGCTGGCTTATGGCATCAGGGTTCGATGTCACCTTCGTTCGCAATGTCACTGATATTGACGACAAGATATTGCATAAGGCAGTCCACGAGAAGATCCCGTGGTGGGCTGTTGCGATGAAGTACGAGCGCGCCTTCACTGACGCTTATCGCTCGCTCAATGTATTGCCACCTAGCTATGAACCTCGTGCTACCGGCCACATCACACAGATGATCGAATTGATGGAGCGCCTCATCGATCGTGGATTCGCGTATGCGCCGGGTAATGGTGATGTCTATCTTGAGGTCCGAAAGTTGGCGCGATATCTGACCCTCTCCAATCAACGCCTCGATGACTTGATGCCAGCGGATGATGCAGATCTCACTATGAAGCGAGATCCGCGCGACTTCGCACTCTGGAAGGCTGCCAAGCCCGGTGATCCTTCGTGGCCGACGCCATGGGGACCAGGTCGTCCTGGTTGGCATATCGAGTGCTCTGCGATGGCGCAGACATATCTTGGTGAGGAATTCGACATCCACGGTGGCGGTATGGATCTCATCTTCCCTCACCATGAGAATGAGATCGCGCAATCAGAAGCGGCTGGTTATGGATTCGCCCGGATTTGGATGCATAACGCATGGGTGACACAGAGTGGCGAGAAGATGAGCAAGTCGCTCGGTAACTCCCTGCTCGTCCGTGAGATCTTGAAGCAGGTACGTGGCATCGAATTGCGTTGGTATCTCTCCGGCGCTCACTATCGATCGATGTTGGAGTTCTCTTATGAAGCGCTGGAGGAATCTGCAACGAACTTCCGAAGGATCGAAGCCTTCCTTCACAAAGTGAATGAGAAGTTTGAAAGGCAAGGAAAGATTGAAGGAGTGATCGATCCAGAGTTTCGAACTGTGATGGATGACGATCTCGCTGTGCCACAGGCGCTCGCCCTCATCTCGACATGGCTTCGCGCTGGAAACACTGCACTCACTTCAGGCGATCTCACCGGAGCGAGAAGGGAAGCCGAACGGATTCGAGGTGCACTCTCTATCCTTGGCGCTGATCCTTTCGATGACGCTTTCGCCACCAGCGACAACAATTCCGAAGGCGTGACAAAGGCTCTAGATGGCTTGATACAGCTCCTCCTCAAGGAGCGAGAGGATGCGCGATCTCGCAAGGATTTCGCAGCCGCTGATCGAATCCGTGATTCATTCCAGGATCTCGGAATCACAATCGAAGATGGCCCCGAGGGCCCGAGATGGAGTATCCAATGATGGCGAGGGCTCCACGAAAAGCGCTCCGAGGTAAAGGCCCGACTCCGAAGGCGAAGGATCGTCCTTATCACAAGGCTGCGAAGACGAACTCTTCATCAAGGAAGCAAGAACGAACATCGGAGAGATCAAGGCCAACTTCGAAGCCGGACTCGAGAACAAGAACAGACTCGAGAAGTAGACCAGATTCGAGAAGTAGACCAGATTCGCGCAGTAGAGCGAACTCTCGCCCCATCCGTGGCGAAGAACGCGAGAAGGTCCATGTCGACTCGATCGCTGGTCGCAACGTTGTCCTCGAGGCGCTCCGCGCTGGTATCCCTGCAAAGGAACTCGTCGTAGCGGTTGGAATCGATATCGATGATCGGATTCGTGAAATCGTAGACCTTGCGAAATCCGCTTCGCTTCCGATCCGAGAAGTCCCAAGGAACCGTCTCGATACTCTTACTGGCATCGCGCATCATCAAGGTATCGCTCTCATCGCGCGACCATTCCAATACTCATCCGAGAAAGAGATCTTCCAGCGTGCAGAAGATCCTGCTCTCTACATCGCAGTCGATGGGATCACTGATCCTCG
>JBJTGO010000223.1:0-9286 GCA_046093985.1 Actinomycetota bacterium | reverse complement strand
CTCCATAACCGCTCCAAGTTCTACATCCCCGATGCATCACCGACCCCTGAGGAAGCGATCCGACTCATCAAAGAGGCACGCGGTGTTGCCATCATCGCTCATCCCTTCGCATCCCTTCGAGGTCGGATCATTTCGTCGGAGTATCTCGAGAGCCTCGTGGAAGCTGGCTTGGATGGAATCGAGATCGATCATCGTGACCATAACGAAGGAGAGCGAGATGCTCTTCGTGAGATGACGCGCCGCTTCGGACTGATCGTCACCGGTGGAAGCGACTACCATGGCGACGGAAAAGAAAATCGCCTTGCCGAGAACACCACCGACATGGCGCAATTCGAGCGAATCCTGGCGCGAGCTACTGGCTTCGCTCCGGTAGGAGGTTGAGCACTGTGATCAGCGAGATCAGTTGGATCGACCTTACCTTCGGCGCTCAAGCTCTCGTCACCTTGATCGTGATCATGGATCCGCCCGGAGCAACGCCGCTCTTCCTCTCCCTCGTCTCAGATAAGACCATAAGAGAGCAGCGACGACTTGCCTGGCAAGCGGCTCTCACATCCTTCATAGTGATCACGGTCTTCGCCCTCTTCGGGCAGTGGATCCTGGATTACTTGAAGATCTCATTACCTGCGCTCAAGGGAGCAGGAGGATTGCTTCTTCTTCTGGTCTCGCTCGAACTTCTCAAAGGAGAGACGAAGCGGAAACTCGACGGCTCAGACAGCAATGTCGCGTTGGTGCCACTCGGAACACCTCTCTTGGCTGGCCCCGGAGCGATCGTCGCAATCATGCTCTTCGTCCAACAGGCCAATCAAGACTCAGATGGCGCTCCCAAAGCGTTAGCGCTCGCTCTTGCTGTGATCGTGGTCCACATCCTGATCGGACTGACATTGATGTTCTCGACGAAGATCGTCTCGGTGATCAAAGAATCCGGCGTCGATCTACTGGCACGGATTGCAGGTCTCCTTCTTGCTGCGATCGCGGTGGAGATGCTGATCTCAGCGATCAAGGATTTCTTCCCGTCACTCTGAACTTTTGCGCCTTTGGCACGTGAAGGCAAGTTAGAGAGTTGCGAAGCCGACCTTACGCTCCGTGGGAGCTGCGATCTCGACGAATCCGATCTTGCTGGCAGGGACGATCACCTGTCGACCGCGATGGTCGGTGAGGATCAAGGGTGAGTTCTCATTCATCGCCACATTGATCGCGGCGATCACATCATCTCTGGTGGTCTCGCTTTCGAGGATGATCTCTCGGGCGGTATCGGTCACGCTGACGCGGATCTCGATACGACTTGTCTCTGCGCTCTTCTTAGTTGCCATGGCGATGATTCTAGTGAGAGTGGTGGATCAGTGACTAATTTTGTCGTGGGAAGCCTGATATCCCTCGCCAAATGAGATTCGAGACGAAGGCGATCGCTTCCTCTTTGGTCAACTTGCTATCTCGATCCAACCAGTGGCGCGCAGTGATCTGCGCGTTTCCGATGATTCCGATCGCAAGGAGCATCGATGATTCCTTCGCGAGGCCAGTATCGATGGAGATCACCGCGCTCACAGCAGCAGCGCAGTCATAGGTCATGCGATTGAGACGCTCTCTAACCTGTGGCTCGACATTCATATCGCTCTCGAAGAGAAGGCGGAACGCCTCTCCCTCGGTATCGATGAAGTCGAAGTAGGCCTGCACAGTATTGGCGACACGATCGGAGTTCTCCTTCGTCGATGCGATCGACTTCTGGATCGCGAAGACGAGTGAGTCGATATGAGTATCGAGGACTGCGAGATAGAGATCGAGTTTCGATGGAAAGTGCTGGTAGAGCACTGGTTTGCTGACACCACCGCGCTCTGCGATCTCATCCATGGAGGCTGCGTGATAACCCGATTGTGTGAAGGCCTCCAAAGCCGCTTGTAGCAGTTGGGCTCGACGCTCATCTTTGGGAAGACGTCCCTTCTCCTTCGATTCGCCACCGATTTCATGGGCTTCGCGAGATTGCGTCATGAGCGCAATAGTAACGCCAGGAATTCTCACTTCTTCGAACTGGTCAGTAGAAATACGTAGACTCACCCTGTGATGGAAAAGACACCAGTGAAACCAGAGGACACTCGTCTGCGCTTGATGTTGGTACACGCTCATCCAGACGATGAGACGATCAACAACGGGATCACGATGGCCCATTACGCATCGCGAGGTCATCATGTATCTCTTGTGACCTGTACGCGCGGTGAGGAGGGTGAGGTCTTAGTTCCGGATCTCGCACATCTTGCAAGTGATCGAGATGATCGATTGGGCCATCATCGCGAGGGTGAACTTGCAGATGCGATGTCGATCATCGGTATCAGCGACTTCCGGTTCCTTGGCCAAGGTGAGCGGATCTATCGAGATAGCGGGATGATGGGAACGCCACCGAATGAGCGTCAGGATTGCTTCTGGCAATCGGATCTCGAGAGGGCATCAGATGATCTTGGCGAGGTGATGCTTGAGGTACGGCCACATGTCTTGATCACATATGACGAATTCGGTGGTTATGGCCATCCTGATCACATCAAGGCCAATCAGATCGCGATGCGAGCAGCAGAGAAGATCAGGTCGAATTGGTCGATCCAGAAGATCTACTGGAACACGATTCCAATCTCAGTGATCGAACAGGGAATTGAGGCGATGAAGGGAAGCGATACCCAGTTCTTCGGTGTCGATAAGGCTGAGGATTTCCCATTCGCCAAACCAGATCATCTCGTCACCACGGTGATCACCGACGAGTCGATGTTGGATCGGAAGATGGCGGCGATGCGCGCCCACGCCACTCAGATCACGGTCGATGGCCCCTTCTTCGCTCTCTCCAACAATCTCGGCAGCCAAGTCTGGGGGCGTGAGTTCTACACCTTGGTCCATGGTGAAACTGCGGGACCATTCGACGGAGATGGACGAGAGACGGATCTCTTCGCTGGGGTCTCGCTTTGATCCTCTGGTTGAAGTCGATCGCGATTGCTGCGATCTTCTCTGCGGTGGCAGTCCTCCTCCATGGCTGGAGCCGTCCCTATGGACTCTTCCTCGCCTTGAGCGTCATCGTGGTGATGATGCGCTACATAGCCACTCTTGGGGCCCGATCACCGATGGGAAGATTCCAAAGAAAGATTCCATCTCTTCTCGCTGCCGCGATCTGGTTCACCATCGCCTGGGTAGCAAGCACAGTTCGCAATGGCGAAGAGATCTTGATCGAGGGCGACACGATCGGAAGTTCATTTCTCGTTGGCGCTAGCGCCTTCGTAGCGCTTTCTTTGATTGCGCGAACTCGATCACTCTGATTCCCTGAGTTCATCTACTGGGAATTGATTTACTCGGAATTGATCGAAGAGGAATCTCCATCAGATCCAGTGCCACTGCTGACCCGTGGGAAGGTCGCGCACCTCGATTCCACGGGTGGCGAGAAGATCTCGGATACGGTCGCTCTCTGCGAAGTCGCGATTGAGCCTAGCTTTCGATCTCGCTTCTAGAAGTGCAGAGTCCTCATCGTTGAGCTCTCGACGTATTGACTTCGAAGGAACGGTGAAGTTGAGACCGAGGAGTCGGTCGATTGCGATGAAGAGTTGCGCCTTCTCTGCCTTTGGAATTCCGGAATCCTTCTCCAATGATCGAAGTCGTTGTAGCGCTCGCGGTGAGTCGAGATCGGTCGAGAGGTTCGCGACGATCTCATCGCGGATCGAAGCCATCGCGGGAGTGAGGGATCTACCTTCGCCAACTTCAGCGGTGATACTGCGCCAACGATCCAAGACTTTGTCGGCAGCGGCGATCGAGTCCCACGAGAGATCCATCTGGGAGCGATAGCGATTCTCCATCAGGCAGAAGCGCACGCTCAATGGGTCGAATCCTCGCTCAACCACATGGCGAAGAAGGACCACATTCCCCGCGCTCTTCGACATCTTCCTTCCCTCGAAGAGGAGATGTTCACCGTGGAGCCAGAGATCCACAGCCTCTTCATCAGAGCCCTGATCGACGAGCGGATTCGATTGTGCTCGCTCGTTCTCATGGTGAGGGAATCTCAGATCGATGCCACCGATATGAAGATCGACGTGGCCAGGGAGATAGTGAAGAGACATCGCTGAACATTCGATATGCCAGCCAGGAAAACCCGGACCCCATGGCGAATCCCAGATCATCTCGCGACGAGTGCCGGCGGCCTTCCAGAGCGCCCAGTCAGCGTGGAAGCGCTTTGCGCCCGCTTCAGTGAATTCGTAGCGATGTCCTGGTTTGAGGTCGCTCAATCGATTCCCACTGATAGCGCCATAACTTGGGAACTTCTCGCTCGCGAAATAGACCGTCCCATCCTCACCGAGGTAAGCAAGGCCTTTGAGCATCAAGGCTTCGATGTGCTGATGCATCATCTCGATGCACTCACTCGCTCGGGGATAGTGATCGGCAGGGATGATGCCAAGGAGTGCGAGGTCATGATGGAACTTCGCCTCGAAGTCACGGGCGATCTCGAAGGGATCGCGTTTGGTTGATTTCGATTCAGCGAGAAGTTTGTCCTCGTCGAAATCCTCACTCATATGTCCGACATCGGTGATGTTTTGAATCAATCTCACTCGATGTCCTTTGAACTCCAATGTGCGACGGACGATGTCGGAGAGCAGGAAGGTACGTAGATTGCCTAGATGGGCATCGCGATAGACAGTGGGGCCGCAACAGTAGATGCGTACCTCTTTGCCATCACTTGCCACGATCTCGCGAAGTTCACGTGTCAGGGTGTCATAGATCTCTACGCCGCTGGCAATCCCGCTCATCGCGCGCTCTCACTTTCGACGATTCGGAATGCAAAGACCTTCTTGGAATCGAAGGTCACAACCGACCCATCCTTGCGTCGGACGCTTCCAGGTGCGATCAATTCACCAAGTAGGTCGCGAAAGCCGCCGCCCTCATCATGAAGGCGGATACTCACCTTCTTGCCGAGGCTCTCTTCCATCAAGCGAGATGCCGGGTCACTTGGCGAAGCCATAGGGGAAAGGTTATGCGAGAATGCGCATCTAGCGAGGGGCGTACTCAGATTCGCCCTCAGCTCTGACTTTGGAGAGTTCTTAGGAAGGGAAGATCACTTCATGACATACGTCATCGCAGAACCGTGTATCGATGTCAAGGACAAATCCTGTATCGAGGAGTGTCCGGTCGATTGCATCTATGAAGGCGATCGGATGCTCTACATCCAGCCAGATGAGTGTGTCGATTGTGGTGCTTGTGAGCCGGTCTGTCCGGTCGAGGCGATCTATTACGAAGACGATGTCCCGGGCCAGTGGCAGGGATTCAAGGGTTATAACGCCGAATTCTTCAATGAACTCGGCTCTCCTGGTGGCGCGAGCAAGGTTGGCGCTACCGGCAAGGATCACCCTGTCGTGCTCCAGATCCAGAAGAAACCGGAGAGCAACTGAAGACGGAAGGCTTCGCACTTCCAGATTTCCCATGGGATCTACTCGCTCCCTATGGGGCGAAGGCGCGCGAGCATAGAGATGGCGCCATCGATCTCAGTCAAGGAACGCCAGTAGATCCAACACCAGAGTTCATTCGAGGCGCCTTGGTAAGCGCGAGTGATTCCCCCGGATACCCGGTGACGACAGGATCGAAGGAATTACGCGAAGCGATTTCTCGCTATTGCAAAGAGGTGCTAGGTGCGGTCGGTGATTTCGATCTCTTGCCGACGATCGGATCGAAGGAATTGGTGGCTTGGCTTCCCTTTCTTTTGCAAGCGGAACATGTTCTGATCCCGAAGATCGCCTATCCGACCTATCGCGTAGGAGCGCTCCTGGCACGGTCACGGATCACGGAAGTTGATATTGATGCGAGATCATGGCCGGTGCTAGATGAGAAAAGTTTGATCTGGATCAATACCCCCTCAAATCCCACCGGGCGAGTTCACTCTCGCGAAGAATTGGAAGCGGTATTGGCGCATCGCTCACAGGGCGCGGTTGTTGCAAGTGATGAGTGCTACTTCTCTTTCCCTGACTCGAAGGCACCGATCTCCACCTTCCAGGTGGCAGCAGGAGATAACCGCGGCCTTCTCGTCGTTCATTCGCTATCGAAGCGCTCGAATATCGCGGGGTATCGAGGAGCCTTCATCGCAGGTGATCCGCTCTTGATCTCTCGACTTCTTGAGATCAGAAAGCATGCCGGGATGATGATGCCAGCGCCGATACAACGCGCGAGTGCGATCGCCCTCAGCGATGAGGTGCATGTGAAGGCGCAAGCAGCGAGATATTCCAATCGTCGCTCTCGCCTGAGACCGGTTCTTGAGAGTTTGGGATTTCGAGTGGAACATTCGGAGGCTGGGCTCTACCTCTGGTGTGGCAATGGCAAGAGTGATTGGGAACAAGTGGAGTGGTTCGCAGGACGAGGTGTGATCGTCACTCCAGGGCGCTTCTATGGTGAGGCTGGAATCGAGCACATTCGCATCGCTTTGACCGCATCGGATGAGGCGATTGAGAGAGTAATTGAGCGAGTGAGCGAGAGAGGCTAAGGCTGCAAGATATGCCTGATTCCAATCCTTCAGCAATTCTCCTCGTCGGCGGCAGGGGAACGCGCCTTGCGCCACTGACCGATCTGACACCGAAACCGATGCTTCCTGTCGGCGGCGTTCCATTCACACTTCATCAGATCCTGCAAGCACGAAGCGTCGGCATCAAACGGATCCTCCTTGCCACAAGTTATCGCGCTGAAGTCTTCGAACCCTATTTGGGTGATGGATCTCGTTTCGATCTTGAGATTCGTTATGCGGTCGAGAAAGAGGCGCTCGGTACCGGTGGCGGAATTCGTAATGCGGCAGAACTTCTTGATTCAGATCCAGATGCACCGGTCGTCATCTTCAATGGTGACGTTCTCTCTGCACATGATCTTGCCGGGCAGATTCGCCATCATAAGGAACGGGATGCCGATGTCACCTTGTATCTAACCAAGGTAGAAGATGCCCGCGCATATGGTGTTGTTCCTACAGATGAAGAGGGTTGGGTCGAGGCTTTCCTGGAGAAGATGGAGAATCCGATCAGCGATCAGATCAATGCCGGTTGCTACATCTTTCGAAGATTGGTGATCGATGAGATTCCATCCGGTCGAGTAGTGAGCGTTGAGCGCGAGACATTCCCGTCACTTCTTACCGCTGGCCGGAGAGTGCAAGGATTCGTCGACGCGGGATATTGGCGCGACATCGGAACTCCGGCAGCTTTGCTCGCAGCATCTGCCGATTTGATCACCGGACGATTTCGATCGCCAGCTACTCCCATCCCAAACTCGAGGAGTGGCTCTGGCTACATCGCCGCCACAGCCGAGGTTTCAGAAAATGCCATCGTCTCCGAGGGCTCCGTCGTCCTCGATGGGGCGAAGGTCGGTGCTGGCGCAGTGATCGCCGGAAGCATTATTGGCGAAAAAGCAGTGATTGACGCTGGTTCCGTGATCCGAACTTCTTTCGTCGCACCGCGGTCACAGATCGCGAGAGTCGAAGTCGAGGGTGAGATTTTGGGGTTCTAAACCCACCACTGTCCGCTTGACTTCTGAGAGTTACATGAATGTAATACAGCCTATTGACGGGGCCCGCTGAGGCCCCTTATTTGCGAATTGGAGTAGCGCTGGCATGCTCAAACCCTCATCACCTGATGCGAACCCTCGACGCGAGAGCGGTTACCGCGAATCTGGACCTAGCGTCCAGTTAGGAAGTGGAGAGATCCTTGAACTGTCATGGCAAGAGCGGGCTCTTTGCGCTCAGACCGACCCGGAAGCATTCTTTCCAGAAAAGGGCGGCTCTACTCGCGAAGCGAAGCGCGTCTGCATGTCATGCGAAGTTAGAGCAGAGTGCTTGGAGTACGCACTCGCCCACGATGAGCGATTCGGTATCTGGGGCGGACTCTCAGAGCGCGAACGTCGTCGCCTCAAGCGTCGTCCTGCTTGATCGAAACGATCCAACTTCCAGTAGTAGTTCTACTTTTCAGCAGTTCCATCTAGTCGGGAAGAACCCGTCATGATTCGCGTCACCGCCATCATGGTCTCGCACGATGGCGCGGGATGGTTGGCGCAGAGCGTTGCGGCACTTGCTTCACAATCACTCTCTGTCGATCGCGTCGTTGCCGTAGATACCGGATCCGAAGATGACTCGGTCAAGATGTTGCGTAGCGCTGGAATCCATGTCATCGAATCAGATCGAACGCTTGGTTTTGGTGATGCGATCAAAGTCGCTCTCGATGCAACACCTCCATTCATCGGTGCGATCAGTCAAGATGAAGAAGAGTGGTTGTGGATCCTTCATGATGATTGCGCTCCGGCAAAGGATGCTTTGGCGCGGTTGGTCGAGGCAGTCAAGGATCGACCACAAGTAGCAGTTGCAGGACCCAAATTGCGCGGTTGGCATGACCGCAAGCACCTACTCGAGGTCGGCGTGAGTATTGCGACCAATGGCGCACGATGGACCGGGCTTGAGTATCGAGAGCAAGACCAGGGCCAGCATGATGATGAGCGCGATGTCCTTGCCGTGAGCACCGCGGCCATGTTGGTCAGGCGAGATGTCTTCGAAGAACTCGGCGGATTCGATCCGCACCTCTCGCTCTTCCGTGACGATGTCGATTTCGGTTGGCGGGTTCGCACCGCCGGTTACAGCGTGATCGCCGTCCCGGAGGCGCTCGCCTTCCACGGCGAGGCAGCGGCTAATGAACGACGCTCTGTCGATGTGCATGAGGCGTATCTGCATCGTCCACTTCTCTTGGATCGAAGGAACGCCGCATATGTCTTGTTGGCCAATGCATCTCTGCTCTACCTGCCATTGCTCGGACTTCAGTTACTGATCGGATCCCTAGCGAGAGCGCTCGGCTATCTCGTGGTCAAACTCCCTGGATATGCACTCGATGAGTTGGGTGCAGTGGCCCTTGTCTTGATCAAACCCCAGCAGATCTTCGCGGCTCGTCGAGTGAGGAGACGGAAGAAGCTTCTCTCTGCTTCATCGGTTCGCAGTTACCTACCGCCACGCGGAGTTCAGATCAGACTTCTCTTCGAACGCGCACGAGATGCGATCAGCGATTACTTCCAATCCAGGACCAACTTCCATCTGATGCCACAGGGTCCGACACGTTCCGTCCTTGATCTCAATGATGAGTCGTTGGCGGAAGAGGATCTCTTGATCCCGGATGAGAAGTCGACCCTGCGACGGCTCATCACGCGTCCGAGTTCCTTGGTTGCGATTGCAGTTCTTCTCCTCACCTTGATCGCATCGAGGAATCGCTTTGGCGATCTCGCCGGGGGAGCGCTTTTGCCCGCGCCAGAGGGCGGCATGGATCTGGTC
>JBJTGO010000222.1:0-1180 GCA_046093985.1 Actinomycetota bacterium | reverse complement strand
CGAAGAAGGAGGCTGCCTTGATATTGACCAATCCAAGAAGGCGACCCCAAGCCATTCGAAAACGATCACTGCGCGCCAACGATGGCGAGGCGAAAGCGGCACGACCTCCCAGCATCACGACACCGTCATAACCTGAGCGTTTTCCATCTTCACTCCGGATCCTTGGCTCACATCCCTGGGTTGCGATCACAACCGTGCTTTCACTTCCAGCCACTATTTCGTCCTTCGGCGAGTTCGAGTTGGACACAATCGTTCGAGCACCCCTGATTGACTTCGCGACGCTGAGAGCAAGAGCCTCGCTGCCGCCTCGAATCGCAACAAGGTGAGAGCCTTTGCAATGCTTACAGACGAAGACAGAATGTTCTTTGAGGCATTTTGTACAGCGTGGAGCCACGCCTCGACGGGGTATCGCGAGGGGGAAGCCACAATCACAACTTCCTCTGTTGCGACAATTGGAGCAGATCAGACCGCTTGCGAAGGATTTGTCGTTAAGACTTACCAGCACCCACGCTCCCATAGGTAACTGTTTCTTGACTTTAGTGATGTCTGCGACCACTCGATCGATTGATGTGCTCTGGAATTGCATCTTCCCGACTCTTCGACCTATGACGAATGGTTGCGCCTTTGACAGAGTCTCAAGATCTCGAACATGAGAGAGTGTGATCACGTGATCGGCATCGGACCAGATCGATCCATCATCAACTCGGAAATGGGGCGAACGTCGTTCACGGTGATTCTCATCGCCAGGATCAACGATGATCACACGCTCTGGTTTATAGGGGGCAAGTGCCGCACTTCGTGTTCCGATGACCAAGAGTGGTGAATCGCTCAATATCGCTCTATTCGCCGCACCACGCGTGCTCTTCGTCATGCTTGAGGAAAGTTGGACGTGAGAGGTCACCCCCCTCTTCCTCAAGGATTCATCGAGGTAGCGAAGACTCCTTTCGGTCGGCACGAGAATGAGGGTTGATATCGGGTTCGCAAGGAAGAGTGAGACCGCAATGTGATCCCATAGAGCTCCAGTTGGGATGAGAAGATTTGTGGTAGATGATCTTGCCCAATCTGCACCGAAGAGTCTTTCAATGAATCCACGGTCAGTCTTCGAAGGCGTCAAGACCTCCTGCGCTCTTTCCGGTGACTTCGAAGCACCTCTCGATCGCCAGGCTGGATTCGCTGCCGA
>JBJTGO010000221.1:0-1526 GCA_046093985.1 Actinomycetota bacterium | reverse complement strand
CCCACGGAATGACCTTGTCATGGCCCAACGCCAAGAGACGAGTGTCTGTGACAGCCGTGGCAGTGGCTGTACGTGGACCGACATCGAAGAGTGAGAGTACACCGAACATCTCACCCGGTCCAAGGATCGACAAGAGGTTCTCTCGACCATCAACGCTCTTTGTACCCAACTTGATCTTTCCAGAGATGATGACATAGAGAGTCTGGCCGTCATCGCCTTCACTAAAAAGAACATTCCCTCTTGAGATCTTGACGGTAGTCATCGCCTCACGGAGAGTGGAGGCAGCACTGTCATCAAGGGCGGTGAAGAGTGGTGCTTTTCGCACCACAGCCTCATCGTGGGTCGTATCAGGGGATTTGGCCATGTGGTGAGTTTATCTCTCAATGCTTTGCGACAGAAATCGAAAATCTTTGAAGTAATCTCCCATCGTGAAGGAAGACTTCGCCTCCAAGAAGCGACGTGCGAATTCGATCTATCGGGTGCTTACTCGTCGCTATCCGAACGTTCACTGTGAATTGGATTTCAAGACACCCTTTCAACTTCTTGTTGCCACAGTTTTGAGCGCTCAATGCACTGATAAGAGAGTGAATTCTGTGACTCCGACCCTCTTCAAGAGATTTCCTGATCCAAGGAGCATGGCAAAAGCCAACGTGCGATCCATCGAGGCGATCATCAAACCTACGGGATTCTTTAGGACAAAGGCTGGGAATATAAAGGAGCTTTCGCGAAGGATCGTCGAAGAGTTCGATGGAGAAGTGCCTTCAGCGTTGGATGACTTGGTCACACTTCCGGGTGTGGGCCGTAAGACCGCGAATGTGGTCCTGGGCCATGCATTTGGTATTCCTGGGATCACAGTCGACACCCACTTTGGTCGATTGAGCCGTAGATTCGGTTGGAGTAATGAGACCGACCCAGGCAAAGTCGAGTTCGAAGTTGGAAAACTGATTCGAGAAGCGGAGTGGACCAATCTCTCTCAACGCTTGATTTGGCACGGAAGAAGGATCTGCCATTCCCGCAGGCCCGCATGTGGCGCATGTCCACTTGCGAAATACTGTCCTTCCTTTGGAATCGGTGAAGTTGACCCCGAACGAGCGGAGCGACTTGTCAAGAGCGAGGAGGACTTCCGATGATCGTTGACCTTCTTCTCGGCGTCTTCGCACTCTTTCTTGTATTTAGCGGATTCAAGTCAGGTTTCATACCTTCGCTTCTTGGATTGGTTGGCTATCTCGCGGGTGGATTCTTAGGTCTTATCTTCGCCAAGGAGTTCTCTACGGATTGGACAGGTCTTTGGTCAGTGATTGGTCTTCATCTTCTTTCAATCTTCATTGGGGCGAAGATTGGGCAAGTCATTGCTCGCAATCTTGGTAAGGGAATTCGCGGTCTCTTTGGACCTCTCAAGTTCGTAGATTCACTCCTGGGTGCACTCTTAGGTGGAGCCAAGGCGACACTCTTTATAACGATTGCTTTGATCTTTTCATCGGTTCTACCTAGTGATTCGCTCCAAAGAGAGATTGATAGGAGTGAGG
>JBJTGO010000220.1:0-2479 GCA_046093985.1 Actinomycetota bacterium | reverse complement strand
ATCGCTCACTTCGTCGAGGCCGGTTGATTCTGTTCGCCCTGAGAGGAATCCTCAGAATCCTTGGTTGGGGATTTGAGATCGATGACGCCTGGAACGAATAGGACGATGAGGCAGGTCACGACATGGAAGATCACAGCGAAGATGAGGAACTCGGTCATCCCCACCCATTCTGTGATCGGACCAACGAGCGCCATCCCAAGTGGCATCAGTGCGAGTGATCCCATGTGATCGACGCTGAAGACTCTCGCCTGCAACTCACGAGGCACTTCACGTTGGATCGCAGTCGGCCAATAGACGCCAAAAGGTTCGGTCGAAAGTCCAACGATGAAGTAGACCCCGATGACGAGCCATGGATGGACGGGAAAGACCAAGACCAGGAGCGAGAGTGAAAAGAGCATCCATGAAAGGACGGACCAAAGTCCAGGACGTGGCACCTTGATCTTCGCCCAGATGAGTGCGGCTATTCCGCCACCAAGTCCAGCAGCAACTGAGGCCGCGGCATAGACGAAGTTCCCTCCGAACTCTTCTCGCGTGACGACCGGTAAGAGAACCACTTCCGCACCGACAACGATCATCAATTGCAGACTCGCCATGATGATGAGCCACATCACCCATGGCATCCGACGAACTGCGGAGAGTCCTTCGCGCAATTCTCGAACGAAGGTGTTCTCCGTCAATGTGCGCTCGAAATCTGTCTCTTGGATCGGAATGAGCAGAACCGTTCCCACGACGAAGAATGCAGCAGTGATAAGGAAGGTCCATTCACTTCCAATGAGGGCGACCATCGCACCGCCAAGTGCTGGTCCAAGGATCGCGCCGACTCGAGCGGTCACTGCGCGCCACGCATTTCCTTCAGGCAAGAGTCGATCCGGAAGTATCGAGGGCAAGATCGCACCAGATGCCGGGAATCCAAGCGCTTCACCCGCGCCCATCAAGAAGACGACAAGAGCGATCGTCCACGTTGGCAGATCGGTTACGGTGACAAAGACCAAGACGACAGTGAGGATCGCGCGAAGAAGGTCTGCCGAGATCATGATGTATTTGCGTTTGTATCGGTCTGCCCAGACACCACCTGCTAGAGCGAGTAAGACTGAGGAGAGAACGCGTGAGGCAA
This sequence comes from Actinomycetota bacterium, assembly GCA_046093985.1. Lineage (GTDB taxonomy): Bacteria > Actinomycetota > Actinomycetes > Nanopelagicales > Nanopelagicaceae > SYAN01. The sequence goes on along the minus strand of JBJTGO010000220.1, from coordinate 1,365 downwards.
GAATCAGACCTAAAGTTGTTGCAGTTCCGCCAGCGTCAAGGTCGGTAACGGCGAGCGCTATCGGAAAGGCAGAGGATCCGATGACGACAAGAAGCCCTGATAACCAAAGCAGGACGAAGTCGCGATGCTCGAGGAGCTTCTTCTCAGTCAAGAGGTTCGATGCCGTGTGCGAGAAGTCTTACTTCTTCGCTTTGCGAGTCGAAAGGATCTGATCGATGAGGCCGTAATCGGCTGCCTCTTGGGCAGTGAGGATCTTGTCGCGCTCGATGTCCTTGCCGATATCTTCAATCGATCTCGACGAGTGACGCGCTAGGAGTTCCTCAAGAAGGGTGCGCATACGAAGGATCTCCTTCGCCTGAATTTCGATATCTGATCCTTGACCGCCACCTTCGCTATATGGCTGGTGGATGAGGATGCGTGAGTGCTCAAGCGCATATCGCTTGCCCTTCGTTCCTCCTGCGAGAAGGACAGCAGCAGCGGATGCAGCCTGTCCGAGACAGATCGTCATCACATCTGGACGGACGAATTGCATCGTGTCGTAGATTGCAGTGAGCGCGGTGAAAGATCCACCTGGGGAGTTGATGTACATGATGATGTCGCGATCAGGATCCATCGACTCGAGGGTGAGGATCTGAGCCATCACATCGTTCGCGACGGTGTCATCGATCGCTTGTCCGAGGAAGATGATCCGCTCTTCGAAGAGCTTGGTGTAGGGATCGAGGCGCTTGTATCCGTATGAAGTGCGCTCTTCAATCGTAGGAAGAACGTATCGGGACTGGATCTTACGTGGCATGAATTCTTCTCTCATTAGCGTGCTGTCCCTCCGCTACCTGAAACCTGTCCAGCGGATTTGACGACATGATCGACGAATCCGTACTTCTTCGCTTCATCGGCGGTGAACCATCGATCGCGATCTGAATCTGAGGTGATCGTCTCAACCTTCTGACCGGTGTGATGTGCGATCAGATCCGCCATCGTCTTCTTGGTGTGTGCCATCTGCTCTGCCTGGATTCTGATATCGCTGGCAGTACCACCGATTCCACCAGACGGTTGGTGCATCATGATCCGTGCGTGTGGAAGGGCGTACCGCTTTCCAGGAGCGCCAGCGCAGAGAAGGAACTGTCCCATTGATGCAGCAAGTCCCATCGCAACCGTTGCGACATCATTCTTGATGTATTGCATCGTGTCATAAATCGCCATACCTGCCGTCACTGATCCACCTGGGGAGTTGATGTAGAGGAAGATGTCCTTCTCGGGATCCTCTGCAGCAAGGAGGAGCATCTGAGCGGCGATCGCATTCGCCATCGAATCTTCGACCACGGAACCGAGGAAGATGATCCGCTCCTTGAGGAGTCGGTTGTAGAC
>JBJTGO010000219.1:0-1964 GCA_046093985.1 Actinomycetota bacterium | reverse complement strand
AACATGTTGACGATCGTCAGAATCCTCGCCCTTCCATTCTGCGCCTGGGCTCTCATCGCAGAGCAAGGTGAGAATGATGAGCTACGCCTTCTCGCGTGGTTCCTCTTCTTCATCGTTGCGATGACAGATGTCATCGATGGTCGATTGGCGAGAGCCAGTAATCAGATCACTGACTTCGGTGAGTTTTGGGATCCAGTGGCAGATAAGGCGCTGATCGCTACTGCCCTGATCTCGCTCAACTATCTCGACCTACTTCCCATCTGGGTCACGATCGTGATCTTGGGACGCGAGGTCGCTGTCACGATCCTTCGCATCGCTGTCATCAAGGATGGCGTGATCCCTGCGAGCAAGATTGGGAAACTCAAGACTCTCGCTCAGAACTTCTCCGTCGGCTTCTACATACTTCCACTTCCCGAAATCCTTCACCTTCCACGCGATCTCTTCCTGGGCGTGGCGATCGCACTTACGATCTACTCAGGTTTGAAGTACTTTCAGATCGCACTCGCCCGCAAGTCATGATCGCCAACAATCTCGCGACAAGTTTTGCCAGCCCGCTCATCGATACACTCAATGAGCGAGGAGAAAGCGTTGCAACCGCTGAATCTCTCACCGGAGGCCTTGTATCTGCCGCCCTTACCGAGATACCGGGTACTTCTCGAGTTTTTCGTGGTGGAGTCGTCGCCTACACAATCGAATCAAAAATCTCTCTCTTGGGAATTGAGCGAGGGTTGATCGACCAATATGGAGTAGTTTCAGAAGAGGTTGCGAAGGCAATGGCATCTGCGGTGCGGGAGAGATTCGCCTCAACCTGGGGGATAGCCACGACCGGTGTTGCAGGACCTGGAGCCCACGATGGGACTCCTGCGGGAGAGGTCTGGATCGCGATCTCAGGACCCAAGAGCGTCTCAGAGCGTCTTGCACTAGGCGACCTTGGCCGCTCTGAGGTGCGAAACGGCGCGGTGACCGGCGCGCTCGCCCTCCTCAGTCGTATCCTTAGGGCAGGTTGATTCCGAGCCCGTGCGGGCGAAGGGATCTTGGTTAGACGTTAGAAACGAAGAAGGGGATTGTCCATGGAGTTGCTCCGTACCCATATCGGGTCAGTACTCCGCGACGCCCGCGTCACCCAAGGGCGCACGCTTCGTGATGTCGCCGCGAGTGCCAACATCTCGCTCGGTTATCTCTCTGAGGTTGAGCGCGGTCAGAAGGAAGCATCTTCTGAACTTCTCAATGCCATCTGTCTCGCTCTTGATCTTTCATTGATCCATGTCATTGCAACTGTCCAGTCATCCATCGAACGAGCGGAAACCCCAACCCTCACTGTCGTCGACGCCAACGCTGCGTAGACCTTTCTCCACTATGGATTCGAATTCTGCAAGCACCTACCAATATCAGCATTCTCTTCACCGCAAGACCCGCAATGCCCTTGTGACAACTGCACTCTCCTTGATGGGGGAGAAGGGTCTATCGCAGACCAACATGATCGAGATCGCAGATCGCGCTCGCGTCTCTCGCGCATCTCTCTACAACCACTTCCGGGATAAGAACGAAGTCTTCCTTGCCGTGGTGGAGATGGAAGTTGAGCGGATCGTCCAACTTGCGCTACGAGAGCGTGAAGTTGCAACTCGTCTGGCCATCGTCTCAAAGGAGATCTCTGGACATAGGGCGCTTGCAACTTCGGTTGCCAAGGATCCGGCGACGATTGCAACTCTGCTTTCCAAGCATGACGGCGAACTCTGGAGCAAGATCTATCAAGGGCTCGCTTCACTTGTCGCATCAGATTCGGCGGGAACTGCGCTTGCGTTGAGATGGTTGATCGGTCAGATCTTCATTCCATTAGTGCCTGAGCAATCAGATGCTCAGAGCAGGCGCATCGCTGAGGCAATCCGCTAGTAGAACCGCTAGAAACGAAGGAAATACCTAGTCTTTGCAGCGATCACCCTAGTGATTGTGATCGTCCTCTTCAC
>JBJTGO010000218.1:0-2283 GCA_046093985.1 Actinomycetota bacterium | reverse complement strand
GATCTCGCCCTTGGTGATTGAAATACAGCGACAGATCATGTTCTCTCTGGTCGTGAATTGATCAATGATCATCTGTGATCCATAGATTCGCCAGAGAAAATCCTGGAAGAGAAGTTGCCGTGAGAGCGCCACTTTCTTGATGAGGGAGCGGCTGATTCGGCGCTTTCCAGTGAAGATTGAGGCGAGCGAAATCGCCAGGACTTCGCCGCGTAGCTTCGCGACCTGTGCACCATTGATATTCCTGCCATCACCGATGACCCAGAGGTGTTCCCGTGAGGTAGCGCCATCGAGTTTCGTTCGCGTCTTCAAGCCACGTGTTGATCGATCAATCACATGGTCGGCGCCGAGATTCCGCGCAATCTCATTGGAGGGTATGAAGCCATAGCCCATTGCGACCGCATCGACTGCGAAGGATGCACGCTTCTTCATCGAATCAAGGTCGGTGACTGTCGTTCCTTCGACCCGCTCCCTGCCAGTGAAGGAGGAGAGCGCTGCACCTGAGAAGTAAGGGACGCGAGCTCGCTTTATTGTGATCATGTAACCAAGGCCGCGTAGCGCCATCACGGGAGAGATCAAGCCGAGAAGAAGCGTCTTGATCATGCTCGACGGAGCGAAGATCTTCCCGCTTTCGATCAGTGCCACCACTTCGGTGCCATGACGGACCAACTCAGCAGCCATCTGCAAGTTGAGTGGTCCATTTCCGGCAACCAGTACTCGCTCTCCTGGTGCGACCGAGTAACTGCGAAGAAGTGTCTGTGCTGCGCCTGTTGTCATCACACCTGGCAAAGTCCATCCCGGCATCGGGATACCACGCTCGTATGCGCCGGTCGCAATGATGAGTTCTTTCGGAGTGAATTTGTATCGCTTCATCTCGTCGTAGCCGAGAAGGTGATCGGGATCAAAGACCGCCCAGATCATGACACCACTAAGGATTCGAACCCCACTTCGCCGAACATCATCGATGAGCGCTGCGCCCTCAGCGAATTGCGCATCGCTCTTATCACTCACGACTTGCTGCTGTTTGAAATATTGACCACCAAGGGACTTTCGCTCATCGACGATCACGATTGAGATTGAAGGTGCAATGCGCATCAACTCCTTGGCGAGCGAAAGCCCCGCAGGTCCGCCGCCTATGATCACTACGTCGGATGCGATCTCTTCTTCGGGGAGCTGATGTACCTCAGCATTTGTATCGTGGAAATCCGGTGCCTCCCGATGTTGTTCCTGGACGGAGATCTCCATCCCATCCTTCACCGTTGCCATGCAGGCAAGGACACCGGGTTTGCCATCTACCTCTACCGCGCACTCGTTACATACGCCCATTCCGCAGAAGATGCCACGGCCTTGTCCTTGATCGTTGCGACGACAGATCAGATGCGCATTCCGCACCATCGCAGATGCGATCGAGTCTCCATCGGAAGCGGTGAGGGATTCGCCTTGATAGGTGAATCGCTTCTCGCCAGTTCGCTCCATAACGGGTGAATAATACGAGGCGGAACGCTCGGTAACGAAAGGGATAGCGATGTCGCAATCTGGTGGCGGAGAAGGTTTCGCGAGCAAGAGTTTGGAAGGCAGAGTCTGTCTCGTCACTGGCGCCTCTAAAGGAATCGGTCACGCCATCGCACGTGCGCTAGGTGCACAAGGAGCGTTCGTGATCGCGCACTATGGAACGGATCGATCAGGTGCCGAATCTGCGACACATGAGATCGATACGAAGAAGAAGATCTTGATTCATGCCGACCTTGCAACGCCCGATGGGTATGCGACGTTGTGGCAGGAAGCTCTCGCGTGGCAAGGTCGAATCGACGTTCTCGTCGCCAATGCTGCGGTGATGCCAGAAGCCTCATTGACTGAATCTGAAGAGGCATGGCGTGACGCCTTCGATCTCGCGCTCGCTATCAATGTGCGTTCGACAGCGTTGCTGATTCGACGCGCGGTCAATCACTTCCTTGAGATCGGTGGCGGATCGATCATCGGAATGTCGAGTTGGGCTGCGCAACAAGGTTCAGGTAATCCGAAGTTGAGTGGCTATGCCGCATCGAAGGCGCCGATTGCAGCGTTACTGAAGACCATCGCACGCGCTTACGGGAAAGATTCGATCTTCGCTTATCTCATCTCTCCAGGAATCGTACGTACTGCGATGAGTGAGAACTCTGCAAGATCAATGGGTGGCGAAGATGTGATCACTGCGCGCCTTGCGATGGGTGAGTGGGTACCGCCAGAGGAGATCGCCGAATTGGTCGCCTTTCTCGCCTCTGGGAAGAATCGACATCTCTCAGGCTC
>JBJTGO010000217.1:0-10150 GCA_046093985.1 Actinomycetota bacterium | reverse complement strand
GTCGCAATAGGTATCTCGACATCGCCGATGATGGCGGCCGCATCCATCTTCGCGCATCCAGTAAGAAGCAAGAGCGCCGATCCCAACGCTAGGACCAACCACACTTTTGCTTTTCTCATCTCGATCCTCTTCCTGAAGCGACTCGTTCTGATGCGATGGCTCATTCTATGTGAGCGATGTGAGTGCGCCCCGCACCCATGCGAGCGTCTCCGCTTCGACCTCATCGAGTTCTTCGTCACTTCGGCTCTTGCCAGGGAGCAGGACCGATCCACCAATCTGATGTGTGAGAAGTAAGGTCTGATTCGCGCGCTTATAGATACTTCCTGGATACAACCTCTTCATCCTCAACTCTTTCGACTCTGGCAAGGTGATGGGTGACACCTTGAGATGTTGCCCTTGCCAAATCAGATCACTGATACCAAGTGTGCGCGCTTGATTCCTGATTCGAGCCACCTCCATCAAAAGATGGACTTCAGATGGCATCTCACCGAAGCGATCCTTCAACTCAGCGATGATCTCCTCGATCTCGCTCTCCTCATGTGACTCAGCAAGACGTCGATAGATATCGAGGCGAAGTCGATCGGACTCGATGTAATAGGTAGGGATATGTGCAGTCACTGGAATCTCAACCTTGCACTCTCTCTGCTGAGGCTGAGCGTTCAAGGTTTCGGTATCGAAACCTTGTGATGCAAGGGCCACTTTCATCTCTGCAACGGTCTCACCAACCATCCTCATGTAGAGATCGAATCCGACATCTGCGATATGGCCAGACTGTTCACCACCGAGGAGATTCCCGGCGCCACGGATCTCCAGATCCTTAAGGGCCACCTGCATACCTGCGCCGAGATCGGTGTTGCTCGCGATCGTGGTGAGTCGATCTTGTGCCACCTCACTCAAGGGCTTATCCCCGTCGTAGAGGAAGTAGGCATATCCCCTCTCTCTACCTCTACCGACTCTGCCGCGAAGTTGATGGAGTTGAGAGAGACCGAATACATCTGCGCGTTCGACGATCAACGTGTTGGCATTTGCGACATCAATACCATTCTCGATAATCGTGGTGGCGACAAGGACATCGAATTCCCGATTCCAAAAAGCGAGAATCACCTCTTCAAGGAGGTTCTCACTCATCTGGCCATGTGCAACCGCGATACGTGCCTCTGGCACGAGAGCGCGGAGCCTGATCGCCGCATCGTCGATCGTCTCGACGCGATTGTGTAGATAGAAGACCTGCCCATCGCGTAAGAGCTCGCGATGGATCGCCGCCTGGATCTGCCTCGGATCTCGAACTCCGACATAGGTGAGGATCGGATGTCGTTCCTCTGGCGGGGTGGTGATGGTCGACATCTCGCGTATCCCCGTGATCGCCATTTCAAGAGTGCGTGGGATCGGCGTCGCACTCATCGCAAGGACATCGATCGAAGCACGAAGTCTCTTGAGACTCTCCTTATGTTCGACTCCGAATCTCTGCTCCTCATCGATGATCACAAGTGCCAGATCCTTGAACGCGATATCACTTGAGAGAAGTCGATGGGTTCCGATCACGACATCGACACTTCCCTCGGCTAAGCCTTGGACGATCCTCTTACTCTCACTCGCAGTGTTGAAACGTGAGAGCGCTGCCAAACGCACCGGGAATCCTGCGAATCGCGTCGAGAAGGTGGCAAAGTGTTGTTGCACAAGAAGTGTGGTCGGCACCAAGATCGCGACCTGCTTTCCATCTTGCACAGCTTTGAAGGCGGCGCGTACTGCAATCTCAGTCTTTCCGTAACCCACATCACCACAGATGAGACGATCCATAGGTCGGGTCGACTCCATATCGCGCTTGACATCCTCGATCGTCGAGAGTTGATCCGGCGTCTCGACGAAAGGAAATGCATCCTCCAACTCACGTTGCCAGGCGCTATCCGGAGAGAATGCGAAACCAGGGAGACTGACGCGTGCTGCATAGAGTTTGATCAACTCCGCTGCGATCTCCTTGATCGCCTTCTTCGCACGCGCCTTGCTCTTGATCCATTCACTACCCCCGATGCGATTGAGAGCAGGTTTCTCACCACCTATGTACTTGGTGACGAGATCGAGAGCATCGGTAGGGACGAAGATCCGATCACCAGGGTGTCCGCGCTTTGCTGGGGCATATTCGATGACGAGATATTCACGCATCCCACCTGCGAAGGTGCGAGTCGTCAATTCGATGAACTTTCCGATGCCATGATGTTCATGGACGACGAAATCTCCGTGTCGAAGTGAGAGCGGGTCGATCTCCTTGCGACGTCGCGATGGCAGTCGCGCTGCCTCACCATCAAGACCACTTCGGCTACGCCCTTGGATGTCGCGATCGGTGAGGAAAGCGATCTTCAACTCCTCTGAGATGAATCCAAAAGGCAACGGAGTCTTGGTCAGATAGACGAAGCCGCGATCTTCCGTAGTAGAGGCGTTGAGATCGAAGGAAGCAACGATTCTCGTCGGCAACTCACTTGAGATGAACTCGTCATATCGCTTGACCAGACCTGCCCCTGGTGCGCCAACGACGACAGTGAAGCCATCACTGACCCACCCCTTCAGATCCTTGAGAAGTACGTCGGTATTGCCTCGGTAGGGATCCACTGCCTTTGCGGGCCACGCAATATGGCGTGATGGTTCCTCTTCGCGCGAGAGGTAGCTATCGAAGGATCGCAGATGAAGTGATGACTCTCCTATCTTCGCGATCACATCCTCGAATTGCATGAAACTCCCCGCTTCCAAACGTTCGCGAAGATCGATCGGGGTATGGCCACCATGAGCAGCGCTCGACCAGGCGGCGCTCAAGAACTCCTCATCAGTCTTCGCCAATTCGAGCGCGCGGTTGCGCACACGTGCGCTTTCAATGATCACCACCTCACTTTCCGCAGGCAAGAGCGAGTGAAAAGGGATCAACCGATCGGCAAGAAGTGGTGCCAGGGATTCCATTCCATCGATATATGCGCCCGATGCGATCCTGCTCATCATCTCCGACAACTGGGGATACTCCATAGCAAGTCGATCTGCTCGCTCACGAACTTGATCTGTGATCAAGAGTTCTCGACATGGCAAGAGGCGGATCGTGCTCAGCGTCTGGGTCAAAGAACGTTGATCACTGAGTGCAAAGGGACGGATCGATTCGATCTCGTCCCCGATGAGATCGATCCGAATCGGGTGCTCGAAAGTTGCAGGAAAGATATCGATCAATCCACCGCGCACTGCGAAATCCCCACGACGTTCAACGAGGTCGACTCGACGATAAGCCATCTCGACCAATTGTTTTGTGATCTCCGTGAGTGAGGCTTCGCCTCCGACGCTCAGTTCCAGGAGAGAGCGATCATCGATCGAGATCAACGGTTGTAAGAGCGCACGCACTTGCGTCACGATCACTTTGAGGCGGTAATCGCCGTGGATCAATCGATGACGGGTCTCGATTCGCTTGGCGAGGGTGTCACTTTGTGGACTCAACCGTTCGTGCGGCAGTGTCTCCCATGCAGGGAAGTCCGCGACTGCCTCGGTTCCGAGCAGATGCCTTAGCGCTGCGCTCACTTCATTCTGCACTCGCGTCGAGTGAGTGACGACGGTAAGGAATCCGGCTTCACTCCGTAATGCCAATGCGAAAGGAAGAAGTGGTGCAGGCACGGTGATGAGATCGATCGAACGATCATCGAGGGCATCGCTTGCACCCAAGCGAGCCAGGAGACCGGCTGCCATCTAGACTTCTCCCATTCTTCTTAGCCTTCCTTGCCTTGAGGAAAGGAAGAACTCCGCACTTGCTTCAGAGTTGAAGCAACGCCAAATAGCTCCGCTTGATCCAAGACCCGGGGTCTTTCATCAAGGGAGCGGAGTCGAGTTTATATGAGCGATCACGAAGCCCGGTTGCGAGCTGATGTTCGCACCCTCGGTGAACTGCTCGGCGAATCACTGGTTCGCCAGAGTGATCAATCACTTCTCGATCTCGTCGAGCAGGTGCGACTTGCAGTACGAGATAGTGAGAGCGAGATCGATGTGAGCGCTCTGATCTCGAATCTTCCAACTGAGAGGAAGATGCAACTAGCGCGGGCTTTCACTACCTATTTCAATCTTGCCAATGTAGCCGAGCAAGTGCATCGAACTCGTTCGCCTCATGGCGCATGGATCTCAAAGGCGATGGCGCGCATCAAGGAAGGTCTCGATGCGGCCCGCTTCACCGATGCCGAGTTGAAGGAGTGGATCGCACATCTAGAGATCCGCCCAGTCTTCACCGCACATCCCACTGAAGCCGCTCGCCGTTCCGTATTGTCGAAGCTGAAGACAGTCTCGACTCTCCTTGAAGAGGAACCTTCCGATCGACGCGATGAGCGATTGGCGGAGATGATCGACCTGCTCTGGCAGACAGACGAGCTACGTCTTGATCGGCCAGAACCGATCGACGAAGCAACAAACGCGCTCTACTATCTCGATGACCTCTTTAAGAGCACAGTTCCCGGAGTACTAGATGACTTCACACGGGAACTTCGCGGCATCGGGATTGAACTCTCCCCTACTGCTACTCCGCTTCGATTCGGAAGTTGGATCGGTGGCGACAGGGATGGCAACCCACATGTGACCGACAAGGTGACGGCGCAAGCGATCATCTTGCAGATGGGTCATGCGATCCGTGTGACCTTGGCCGCGCTCGATGAACTTCGTCAGGCGCTATCCGTATCCGAACGTTTGGTTGGAGTCAGTGAGCGAGTGAAGAGCTCGGTCGCTCGCGACCTAGAACGATTGCCTGAGATCGAAGCGCGCTTTAGAAGGATCAATGTCGAAGAGCCATATCGTCTCAAAGCGACTGCGATCCGACATCGACTACTTCTCACTCAGAAGCGCCATGCTGAGGGAGGTAGTCACGAAGAAGGTCGTGATTACAGATCGACAAGCGAGCTCCTCGACGACTTGATGATGATCTATGACTCATTGATGGAACATCGCGGTGAGTTGATCGCGAAAGGAGCGCTCCAACGTGCGATCCGAACCATCTCAGCCTTCGGCCTCACTCATGCCACCCTCGATATCCGAGAACACTCCGCTGCACTTCGACACTTCCTCGAGAATGTGAAGATCGAGGATCCAGAGCGCCTCTCAGCGACTGACCTTGATTCTCTCCTCCGCGATCCTCTAGCGATCGATCGAAACGCACTTGATGACCGATCCAGCCAGACTCTCGCCACCTTCGAGGTGATCAGGCACTCCCTCGACACCTTCGAGCCGCATGCGATCGAGAGTTACATCATCTCGATGACCGAGGATGAACGTGATGTTCTCCGTGCTGCCATCATCGCAAAGGAAGCAGGACTTGTTGATCTTGATGCGAATGTAGCGCGAATCGGTTTCGTCCCACTCCTGGAGACGGTGGCTGAACTTCGTAACGCTGGTGAGATATTGGAGCGTCTCCTTTCGTTACCGAACTATCGCCGCATCCTCGAGCTTCGTGGCAATCTCCAAGAGGTGATGCTCGGCTATTCCGACTCGAACAAAGATGCCGGAATCACAACCTCACAGTGGCAGATCCATCAAGCACAGCGTGCGTTACGAGACGTCGCAAGGCGTCATGGCATCCAACTTCGCATCTTCCATGGTCGTGGCGGTTCGGTCGGTCGCGGCGGTGGACCTACCTATGACGCATTGATCGCGCTTCCTTGGGGAAGCGTCGATGGCGCGATCAAGTTGACCGAACAAGGTGAGGTGATCAGCGACAAGTACGCCTATCCAGCGCTTGCTCGTGAGAATGTGGAACTTCTGATCGCTGGTGCACTTGAAGCGACCGTGCTCAATCGCAAAGCCAGACAGAGTGAGGAGGAACTCACTCGATGGAATCAGAGTATGGATCAGATGAGTGAAGCCGCTTTTGCGAAGTATCGCTCCCTGGTCGATCACCCTGACTTACCCGAGTACTTCTATCAATCGACGCCGGTCGATCATCTCGGTCAACTCTTCCTTGGCTCTCGCCCTTCGAGGCGATCGAGTGAGCGAGGTCTTGGATCCCTCCGCGCGATCCCTTGGGTCTTTGGTTGGACGCAATCGAGGCAGATCGTCCCAGGTTGGTTCGGAGTCGGAAGTGGACTCGAAGCAGCACGAGGTGCTGGATTGCACTCACTCTTGATCGAGATGCACCGTGATTGGCACTTCTTCTCATCATTCATCTCCAATGTCGAGATGACGATCGCAAAGACAGATCTTGTGATGGCGAAGCGTTATGTGGATCGACTCGTGGAACCACGGCTTCATCACTTCTTTGATGAGATCAGAGCAGAATTCGAGAAGACCAAAACTGAGTTACTCCTTCTCTTAGGTACCGATCGCCTCTTGGCCCGGCAAGAGACCCTTGCCAAGACGCTCAAGGTGAGGGACTCATATCTCGCGCCGATCCATCTACTGCAGATCGATCTCTTGGCTCAGATTCGCGAGGAGAGGTCGGAAGAAATCTCGCGCGCGCTTTCACTCACTATCAACGGGATCGCGGCAGGTCTACGCAACACTGGTTGAGGAGGCGATCACGAATTGAATCGCGATTGTGCGTTAGAGAGTCCTTCGCTCACGAGGCAAATAAGCGCATCACTTGCACGCTCTAGAAACTCATCCAACTGATCACGCTCTGCGGCAGAGAATCGTCGGAGTACGAAATCTGCTGGATCCTGTCGACCTGGAGGTCGGCCAATTCCTAGTCGGAGGCGGTGATACTCAGGGCTCCCAAGTGATGCCGTGATGCTCTTGAGGCCATTGTGTCCGTTCTCTCCGCCACCTAGCTTCAATCTCAAAGTCGCGAAATCAATATCCAATTCATCGTGACAGGCGATGACAGATTCGGGTGAGACCGAGTAGAAGTCAGCGAGTGCACGGACATTGCTACCAAGTGTGTTCATATATGAATGCGGTTTGGCAAGAATGAGGACCGACCCGTCGGAAAGCCTGAGATCTGCGACATCGTTACGTGACTTGTGTCGCGAGAAGCGCACTCCATGGGAGGCGGCGAGATGATCCACGACCATCGCACCAATGTTGTGGCGCGTGGATTGGTACTCCTCGCCAGGATTTCCAAGGCCGACCACGATCCACCTTCGGGATCCGGTCTGCATCGTGGACTACTTCTTCTCGGCTTCGCCTTCTGCGGCAGGAGCAGCAGCCTCGGCTGCTTCGCCTTCTGCGGCAGGAGCAGCGACAGGAGTCTCTTCGACCGCAGCACGTACAGAGAGATGCACGACTGTCATATCGGGAGCAGATACAAGTGAGACACCGTCAGGGAGCTTCACATCACCAGCGGTCTTTGAATTACCGGCAGTAAGGCCAGTGATATCAAGTTGCAAGAACTGTGGGATTGCGATCGCAAGGCACTCCACCTCGATCGAGTTGTGGACGTGCTCCAAGATTCCATCGCGGTCGTATTCACCCTCTGCATGGACAGGTACGAATACTTTGACTCGCTCGTCACGACGGACGAGAAGGAGATCGATGTGCTCGAGATATCCCTTGAGTGGGTTTCGGACGATTGACTTAGGAAGTGTCAGTTCGACATGACCTTCGATATCAATATCAAGGAGGACGTTCGAAGTCTTGATCGCCTGCATGACATCCTTGGCAGGAAGTGAGATATGGAGTGGGTTGGTTCCGTGACCATAGATGACTGCAGGGACTTGGCCTGCTTTACGGATTCTTCGCGATGCGCCCTTGCCGAATTCGGATCGGCGTGCGCCTTTGATGGAGATTTCTGCCATGAGGACTTTCCTTCTCTTGTCGATAACGGACCGGACCGGTCCCTCGCCTGGACGGCAGAGAGTAGCCGCGCTGGGTCAGAAAGACAAAATCCGGCAGGTTCTAAGAGTGACCGTCGAAGAGGCTTGTGACCGATCCATCCTCGAATACCTCACGGATTGCCCGTGCCACGAGTGGCGCAATAGAGAGGACGGTCAACTTATCGAATCGATTCGCATCAGAGATCGGCAATGTATTGGTGACCACAACCTCACTCACCTTCGAACTTCGAAGACGATCCGCGGCAGGGCCGGAGAAGACGGCGTGTGTCGCAGCGATGATCACCTCAGATGCGCCTTCATCGATCAGAGCATCGACAGCCTTGGTGATTGTGCCCGCGGTGTCGATCATGTCATCGATGACGACGCAGGTCTGACCCTTGACATCACCGACGACTTTTCCTGTCGTTGCCTCATTCGGAATCTTGGGATCGCGCGTCTTATGGATGAATGCGATCGATGCCCCACCCAAGAGATCGCTCCAACGCTCAGCGACGCGAACACGTCCGGAGTCAGGTGAGACGATGGTCAACCTGCTGCGGTCGACCCGGGAACCGACATAGTTTGTAAGCAATGGAAGCGCGAAGAGATGATCGACCGGACCATCGAAGAAACCTTGGATCTGGGCAGTATGGAGGTCAACGGTCATCAAGCGATCCGCACCAGCGGTCTTGAAGAGATCAGCCATCAAGCGAGCAGAGATCGGTTCGCGACCTCGATGCTTCTTATCTTGTCGGGCGTACCCGTAGAAGGGAGCAACGACAGTAATTCGTTTCGCTGATGCGCGCTTGAGGGCATCGACCATGATCAATTGCTCCATGATCTGCTTGTTCAATGGCGCAGCGTGGGACTGGATCACGAAGGCATCACAACCACGAACGCTCTCTTCGAAACGCACGAAGATCTCGCCATTGGCGAAGTCATATGCGGAGGTGGGAGTGATTGGCACCCCAAGTTCCTTGGCGATCTCGTCTGCGAGTTCGGGATAACCGCGTCCTGTGAAGAGACGGAGCCTCTTCTCAGAACCTAACCGCAGCTCATTCATCGCTAGCTCTCCGCTCTCTTCGATCTCTTGCTTGCTGCCTCAGCCGACTTCGTATTCGGCCTTCGCCTAAGTACCCAATCCAAGATGTTGCTCTGCTTCGACCTTCCGACGCCCATCGCTCCGGGTGGGACATCTTCAGTGATTACCGATCCGGCGGCAGTGTATGCGCCATCCCCGATCGTCACGGGCGCCACCAACATCGTGTCACTTCCGATTCGGACATGATCGCCGACTTCAGTGCGATGTTTCTCGACGCCGTCATAGTTGACGAAGACTGTTGCTGCTCCAATATTCGTCTCCTTGCCGATCGTCGCATCACCGACATAGGAAAGGTGCGGGACTTTGCTCCCCTCACCCACGAGTGAGTTCTTCACTTCGACATAGGCACCGATCCGAGAACCGGTGGCAAGTTCGGTACCTTCACGCAAGAAACTGAATGGTCCGACCTGCACCTGGTAACCGATCGCAGCACCTCGTACATATGACTCGATCACACGTGCATCTTGTCCAACTGAGGAATTGACGAGAGTGGAGCGTGGCCCGATCGTTGCTCCTGTCTCGACGATCGTCTTGCCCAGTAGCTGAGTTCCTGGGAGCAAGGTGACATCAGGGGCGATTTCGACCGTCACATCGATCCAGGTACTGAGTGGATCGGTGATTGTCACGCCACTGAGCATCAAGGCATCGTTGATCCGCTCACGCATCACACTCGTGGCAATCGCCAACTGTCTACGATCATTGACACCGATGATCTCGCTCTCATCTTGGATCAACTCGGCGGCGACGACCTCGCCCTTGCGCTGCAAGATCGAGATCACATCGGTCAGATACTCCTCGCCCTGAGCATTGTCCGTGGAGAGCTCGGCGAGGGCGGTGCGAAGCGCTTGGAAGTCGAAGAGATAGACGCCAGAGTTGATCTCATCGATCTCTTTCTCGAACTCCTTGCAATCCTTCTCTTCGACGATACGTGAGATGCGCCCTTCGCCATCGCGGATGATCCGACCATAACCGGTCGGGTCGAATACCTCAGCGGTGAGCACCGTCGCCTTCGCATTCATATCACCGTGCCGCGATTGAAGCGCGCGAAGCGATGCTCCGGTAAGCAATGGCGTATCGCCAGCCATGATGATGACGGTTCTGGCTGAACTCCCATGGGCTGCGACAAAGGCATCGAGAGCAAGACGTGCTGCGGCCCCAGTTCCATTCCGTACCTCTTGATGGACGAGTAGGGCATCAGGTGCGATCTCTTTGAGATGGCTCTCAACCGCTTCGCGCTTTGCGCCGACAACGATCGCTTGATGTTTTGGTGAGAGATGATCGAGCGCCGCCAGAACATGTC
>JBJTGO010000216.1:0-1983 GCA_046093985.1 Actinomycetota bacterium | reverse complement strand
GGATTTGATCCGATCCTTGAGTAGGCCCGCGAGCGCAAAATGTCCAAGATGGTTGGTCGCCATCTGCATCTCGAAGCCATCGTCATTAGAGGTGAAAGGGATTGCCATGATCCCGGCATTGTGGATCAATACATCGAACTCAAAGTCGATCTTTCGAGCCGCACTTCGAACCGAGTTCAAAGATGCAACATCGCACTCGATCCAGGATGAACGTTCGCGTCCGAGTGCGAGCACAGTTCGCTCTGCTTTGATCGGATTCCGCGCAGCGATGACCACCTCGCCACCTGAGCGGACGAGTTCTCTAGCCGCTTCCAAGCCGATGCCGCTCGTAGCGCCCGTCACAAGGAAGCGCTTGCCGGAGAGATCCGGGATGTCGGAGGCTCGCCAACCTTTCGGGATGCGATATGTCGATCTCATTCTGTGGAGCTAAGGGGACTTGAACCCCTGACCCCCTGCATGCCATGCAGGTGCGCTACCAGCTGCGCTATAGCCCCTCGAAGCGTGAAGCCCTTCGAAGCGCGAACTTTATCTCACGCCCGAACTTCGCTCTACGCAGCGATCAAACGAAGTCGTTCCCACCGCTCTCTTCGCCAAGGACTGGTTCTGGGATGGTGAATGCATTGTGCTCGGCAAGAAGCCAGGTCAATCTCGTCGCATGGTGATTATCAGTCAAAACCGACCACGAAGCATTGGCAAGACCGCCGAGTGCGCCCCACGATTGGAGTGGAAGATTCAAAAGCGACCCTAAGACGCAGCGTGCAGTACCTCCATGAGTGACGACGACCAAGCGCTCTTCCAAGGAACGATCGTTGAGATCGAGCGCCGCGAAGATCGCTTCTGTCGCACGCGCTGCCACCTCACTACGCCGCTCACCTATCGCTCCTGCCGGTTCATCGTTCCCGTCGATCCATCGGATGAATCGCTCATAATCCTCGGCACGATTCTGTGCTCCGGTCTTTCCCTCCCAATTGCCACCATTAGTCTCGCGCAACCGATCATCGATGGCGATCTCAAGTCCGGTCACCGCTGCCAATGCTTCCGCGGTCGATAAAGCACGGCCGAGATCGCTTGAGATGATCGATGTAGGTTCCATATCGCGTAAGACTCGTGCTGCTTGCCCAGCCTGATATCGACCGACCGGATTGAGCGGGATATCTGAGTGACCTTGGAATCTATTCTCAAGATTCCAATCAGTCTGCCCATGGCGCCAGATGATGATCTGCTTCATCGCGACGCTTCTTCACTCTCGCTCTGACTAGTCATCGCCTCTGGATCAAGGTCCAATTCGATCCGGGGACAGTCGTTCCAGAGTCGATCAAGCATGTAGTACTTGCGTACCTCTTCGCTCTGGATATGGACGACGAGGTCAGAATAATCCAGTAGCACCCAAGATTCACTCCGCTCACGGCGAGCAGGTTTCTCGCCATCCAACGCGAGGACTCGTTCCACCTCATCGGCAATCGCCTCGACTTGCTTCTCATTCCGTCCCGTTGCGATGAGGAAGACCTCGCTCAAAACCATCTGCTCTGAGAGGTCGATGGCGATCAGATCTCGCCCCAACTTATCTGCAATGGCCTCGGCTGCCTTCTGAGTGAGTTTGATCGTGGACTCACGCGCTGCCATAGAGACCTTTACTTTCTATATAGGAGAGAACTGGCGGCGGGACCATATCGGAGACCGATTGCCTTGAGTGAAGTCGTTTCCTGATCTCAGTCGCCGAGATCTGGAGGGCATCGATCTCCTCTCCATCAACATCTTCGAAATCATTATTGAAGTCATTCTCGGAGCCCTCACGCGCTCCACTCTCCGGGCGTTCGATGACAATGAAGGAAATCAGCTCCCGTAATCGCTCACTCTCATGCCATTGATCAATACGCCTGAAGGCATCACTTCCGATGATCCATGCAAACTCTTTACCTGGGTGTGACTTCAATAAGGTTTCGACTGTCTCAATGGCATAGGACGGGCGATCGCGCTCGACCT
>JBJTGO010000215.1:0-3355 GCA_046093985.1 Actinomycetota bacterium | reverse complement strand
GATATGAAGACACGACCAACTCCTCCAGGCCAAAGTGGCGGTGCAGCGCTCCAATTGCCACAATCATGGAGAGAGTTGTGCAGTTCGGATTCGAAATGACGCCTTTCGGACGATTTCGTACCTGATCAGGGTTTACTTCAGGAACTACAAGTGGAACTTCCGGATCCATTCGAAACGCTCCTGAGTTATCCACTGAAACCACTCCACGTTCTGATGCAATCGGAGCCCAAACTTCGGAGACCTCATCTGGGACATCAAACATAGCCACATCAATTCCATCGAAACTCTCCGGGCTGAGTTCTACAACCTCAATCTCTTCTCCCCGGCAGAGAAGTCGCTTTCCCGCACTTCGCTTTGAAGCAATCAATCGAATCTCGCCCCACACATCGGGACGAGACGAGAGGATGTCGAGCATCACCGTACCGACCGCACCGGTGGCACCAACGACTGCTAAGGAGGGCTTCTTCATCTGCCTGTTCCACCATAGACCACAGCTTCGACCTGATCCGCATCAAGATCAAAAGCAGAGTGCGCTGCCTTCACTCCGGCATCAAGGTCCGTTTCGCGGCAGATAATGGAGATTCGAATCTCCGAAGTGGAGATCATCTCGATATTGACTCCTGCAGAAGCCATGGCTGCGAAGAAATTCGCAGTCACACCTGGATGCGATCGCATTCCTGCTCCGATAAGAGAGAGCTTTCCGATCTG
Organism: Actinomycetota bacterium; assembly: GCA_046093985.1. Taxonomy (GTDB): domain Bacteria; phylum Actinomycetota; class Actinomycetes; order Nanopelagicales; family Nanopelagicaceae; genus SYAN01. Next base: position 2,647 of record JBJTGO010000215.1, on the reverse strand, counting down.
ATCGTCATACTGAAGGGATTGAAACCCAATCTCACCCTGAATTCGCTTGAGAATAGCGATTCCATTGCTTCCTTCACTCTTTGGCAAAGTGAATGAGATATCAGTGAGACCAGTTTCGGCGGCCGAAACATTCTGAACGATCATGTCGATGTTGATATCAGAGTCAGCGATGGATTGAAAGATCCGTGCGGCCACGCCGGTTCGATCTGGAACACCGACGATCGTTATCTTCGCCTCACTTCGATCATGAGCAATTCCCGAGATGATTGCTTGTTCCATTCCTGCCTCCTCTGGTCGATTCTTCACAACCCATGTACCTTCAAGATTCGAGAACGACGATCGAACATGGATCGGTAGTTCAAACCTTCGTGCGTACTCGACACAACGAAGGTGCAAAACCTTCGCACCGCTCGCTGCCAATTCGAGCATCTCTTCATATGTCACGCTCTTGAGCTTTCTTGCTAGCGGAACCACTCGAGGATCTGCTGAGAAGACTCCGTCTACATCTGTGTAGATCTCGCAGACATCTGCATCAAGCGCTGCGGCAAGAGCAACCGCAGTGGTATCGGATCCGCCACGGCCTAGCGTGGTCACATCCTTTGTGTCTTGGCTGATTCCTTGAAAACCTGCGACGATGGCGATAGCTCCGTCATCAAGAGCTTCTTTGATTCGTCCTGGAGTTACATCGATGACCCGAGCTCTGCCATGTGTGGAGTCGGTGATGATTCCCGCTTGGCTTCCAGTGAACGATCTGGCCTCTAGTCCGAGGTTGCCAATCGCCATTGCAAGTAGCGCCATCGAAATTCGCTCACCGGCTGTAAGGAGCATGTCCAGCTCTCGGCCGGCAGGGATAGGCGTGACTTCATTTGCGAGATCGATGAGGTTGTCAGTTGTATCTCCCATAGCGGAGACAACGACTACGACCTGTTGGCCTGCGCGCTTGGTAGCAGCGATACGGGCAGCCACCCTTTTGATGCCTTCAGCATCAGCGACGGAGGAGCCTCCGTACTTTTGAACGATTAGCCCCATGCGCCAATTTTGAGGGCTAGAGGCACTCAAATCATGTGAATTCCATATATTGAGACTGGAATCGTACCAATATGTGGACTATCCCTCGAGCGCTCGCCGTCCTTCGAAAGCCCTTCCGAGGGTCACTTCATCCGCATATTCGAGATCTCCCCCAACGGGCAGACCGCTCGCCAGTCGTGAGACTGAAATACCTAGGGGTTTGATCATCCTCGCCAAGTATGTCGCGGTGGCTTCGCCTTCAAGATTCGGGTCGGTAGCAAGGATTACCTCGGTCACTTGGGTATCGGTAAGACGCGTCAGGAGCTCTCTAATTCGCAGCTGCTCTGGACCCACACCATCGATAGGGCTGATTGCGCCACCTAGAACGTGATAGCGACCACGGAATTCTCGAGTTCTCTCAATAGCGACGACATCCTTGCTCTCTTCAACAACACATATCACACCTGAGTCACGACGTGGATCTCGACAAATCTTGCACTCGACATCCTCTGAGACATTCCCACAAGTAGCGCAGAATTTCACTCGCTCTCGCACATTCCGAAGGACCTCAACCAATCGATCGACATCCATTTTCTCCGACTGAATCAAGTGAAAAGCGATTCTTTGAGCGCTCTTTGGACCGATGCCAGGAAGCCTACCTAATTCATCGATCAACTCTTGAATGACGCCTTCGTACATCTACTGCTCTTCCTTAGAAATAATCTGAGCACCTAGGGCTTTCATAAGAAGCTCCTCACCCGAAACCTGATCCGTTGAATCCGCTACATCAAAGTCGTGGACTGATGATGAAATCACATTACGATTCGTTTGAACAATCATCTCTACCTTGAACTCTCCGTCAAAGACATCCTTCATGGCGCTCAAGAGGACGTCTCCACTATTTGATCTCTCGAATGAATCAAGCGCACCAGCACTCGGAAGGGCGATTCTTACGACGCCAGATTCAAGAGATGATGGAAATGAGTTAGAGCTCAATAAAGTCCACGTCAAGCGCCTACGATTTTTGACTCCCTCGAGCACTCGGGGCCAATGACTCTCAAGGGATTTCAAATCAACAAGGTTTACTTTTGAGTGAGACTGTGTCTGAGGAGCAATTCGCGGTAAGGGGGATGGCTTCTCTTGCGAATTCGAAACTTTGCTTTGGGAAATTTCCTTTTCTTGAACGACTGGTTTACGAGGAGGTTCCGCTACGGTTTTGGTTGAAGATGGGGTAGGAGCGAGAGAGTGCACTAACCGCATCATCATCGTTTCCAACACGATTTGTGGCGCAACTACACCTCGAAGCCGAATTAGATGATCCGCGGCAATCTCTGTCAGAGAAATCAAAGTAGGAATCGGTATTGCCTTGGTGACCATCGTAAGGTGTGCGATGTCATCCTCTGTATAACTCCTGAAGAGGACATTCCTTTCACCATTGGAAGCGCTGAGGACCATCAAATCTCTTAGATGGTCCAATAGATCCAAGACGAACCTCCGTGGATCACCGCCGGCGTTTAGAAACTGACGGATCTCTTCCAACAACAAAGTGGCATTCTGTTCCATCAGACCATGAGTGACTTGATTTAGGATGTCGTTACTCGTGTGGCTGAGAAGATCTAAGGCTGACTCGTAGCTCACC
>JBJTGO010000214.1:0-3390 GCA_046093985.1 Actinomycetota bacterium | reverse complement strand
GCCCAGATGCCCGCACCAAGCGATTGGCATCTTCGCCATCGAGAGCGATCTGAGGTTCGTGGATCGCGGTGAGAGTAGTTGGCGGCAGCATCGCGATACGACTCAACTCAGCTTTCAATGCTTGATGGCCTTCGGCGCGATCCCACTGCCAGAGAGCAAGGAGTGAGAAGGTGGTTGCGACAATCAGTACGAGTAGGCCCTGACCTAATCGGAGCAAGGAGCCTTGAAGGCCTCTACTCTGCTTGGCCGTCACGTCGTTGCTGCAACCTCTTGTACCGTCGATAGAAGGAGATGAGCAGCAAGATCACCGCGACGGTGAGTGATGAGAAGACGATGGAACCGGCAAGACCGGGGTCATAACTTGTCTCCTCCATAGTGAGGCGAGTATAACTGCCGGAGATGAAGCGACGAGCGAGTGAGAAAAACGCAGTCAGGTTCGACGATGACTTCTTGGTCGAGCGTTATGGCAAACACCATAGAGCTACACCAAGGTGGAAGATTCCCGCAGCGATCGTGGCGCTGATCGGGATCCCTTGGTTGTTATGGAGTGCGGGATATCACTCTCAACCGACGATTCGCCACGAATTGATCGCATTCAAGGTGATCGATCCATCGAAGATCGAGATCACATATCTCTTGGAGCGCAATCGCTCAGGGCTCGAAGTGGTCTGCACACTGGTAGCACGTGACTTTGAGAAGAATGTCGTCGGTGAGGTCACCGATGAGTTCGAAGCAAACGATGCACCATCGCAGCAGACGCTCACTCGGACCATCCCAACCAGGATCCGTGCCGTCAATGCTGATGTGATCGGTTGCGATGCCCGCTGACCCAAGTCCTGGTATCGACCTGCAGTAAGTTACGCACTTATGAGTCCAGAGCCGACACAGACCTGGTTGACCCAAGAGGCTGCCGACCGCTTAGCAGGCGAACTCGCTCACCTTGAGGGCCCCGCTCGTGCAGATATCGTCAAGCGAATCGAAGCGGCGCGTGCCGAGGGCGATCTCAAAGAGAACGGTGGTTATCACGCCGCTCGCGAGGAGCAGGGCAAGACCGAAGCGCGGATCAGACAATTGCGTCACATGCTCGAACACGCGATCATCGGAACGCCACCAGCGAGTGAGTCAGGAGTCGTAGGTCTTGGGATGAAGGTCACCGTCGATATCGGTGGCAACGAGATGAAGTTCCTCTTAGGTTCTCGCGAGATCGCAGCGACAGATCTCGATGTCTATAGTGAGAAATCTCCCCTTGGTTCAGCGATCATGGGTGCGAAGGTGGGTGAGAGCGTGACTTACACCGCGCCGAATGGGCGAGAGATCAAGGTCGCGATTCTAGAAGCAGAGCCTTTCGCCTAGTACATCCTCGCTCTAGAAGATTGAGCTAGCTCTCAACTTAGCGAGAAGCAGAGCGCTTGTACTTTGCAACGCTCAATGGAATGAAGATCACCATCAAGAGCAGCATGTAGATCAAGGACATCAAGATTGGCTGCTGAGCTGGAAGTGAATCAGCAGTGACACCGAAGATGTTGGTCAATCCGAAGAGTTCGCGACAGGCAGCGACCATCGTCGAGACTGGATTCCATTCCGCAAAGTACTGAAGCGCCTTCGGCATTCCCGTCGTCGGAGCGAAGGCATTGGAGAGGAATGTCAGCGGGAAGACGGTGAGGAAGACGAGAGAGTTGGCAACCCGCGCCTCACGGACCGAGAGTCCGATCAAAACGCCGATCCATGACATCGCAAAGCCGAAGAGCAAGAGGAAGAGGAATCCTCCGATGATGGAGAGAATCGATGAACTCGGTCGCCATCCCACCAAGAATCCCGCAGCTCCCATCACAACGAGGACGACGACATTGAGCGCAGAATCTCCAAGCGCTCGGCCGACGACGACTGCGGAGCGAGAGAGCGGTAGAGAGCGGAATCGATCAATCAAGCCCTTCTCCATATCTTGAGCGAGACCGACCGCCGTGCCGGCGAGGGTGAATGCGACAGTTTGAACGAAGATCCCTGGCATCAGGAGTTGGACATAGTCGACACCTGGCAGACCGGTAGAGATAGAACCGCCGAAGACATATCTAAAGAGGAGAACGAACATCACCGGTTGGATGGTGGAGAAGATCAACACCTCGGGGATACGGACCAACTGAAGGAGTTGGCGCTTCATGATGATGAGGGAGTCGCTGATGGCATGACTGAGCGAATTGATCGGTGAACTCATCGTCGCCCCTTTCCGGTGCGGGATTCCGCTTCTACATCGCTCTCGGAGCCATCCTCTGCGACATGACCAGTAAGTGAAAGGAAGACATCATCAAGGGAGGGGCGCTTGAGACCGAGATCGAGCGGGTGGATCCCAGCATCGTCCATCGCCTTCACGGCCTCGATCAAGGCCTTGGTTCCGGTGGTGACGGGAGCTGAGATCTGTCGGAGATCCTCATCGACAAGGACAGTTCCTGCCACTCGCTCCACAATCGCGCGGACGGCAGCGATATGTTCCCTCTCGACGACGATCTCGAGACGTTCGCCACCGATCTGACGCTTGAGATCATCAGCACTTCCCTGCGCGATCACTCGACCATGGTCGATCACAGCGATTCGATCCGCCAATTGATCAGCCTCTTCCAGATATTGCGTGGTTAAGAGAAGCGTGACGCCACTATCGACGAGCGAGTTGATCACAGACCACATCTCTTGGCGACCACGTGGATCAAGTCCGGTCGTCGGTTCATCTAGGAAGAGACCTTTGGGGCGTACGATCAATGTGGCAGCAAGATCAAGGCGCCGCCTCATTCCACCGGAATAGGTCTTGATCGGACGTTTCGCTGCGTCGCTCAGAGAGAATTGCTCCAACAACTCATCGGCACGCTTGCGTGCACCTTCTGCAGAGATTCGGTGAAGGCGTGCGAACATCACCAAGTTATCCCAACCCGTGAGCGTCTCATAGACTGCTGCATATTGCCCAGAGAGTCCGATCACTTTCCGGACCTCATTCGGATTCTTGATCACATCGATTCCAGCGACTTCTGCGCGACCTGAATCTGGGGTGAGTAGCGTGGTGAGAACTCTCACAGTTGTCGTCTTGCCAGCACCATTAGGACCAAGAAGTCCGAGCACTGTTCCTTCCTCGACTTCAAGTGAGAGACCATCAAGTGCGCGAACTTGATTCTTCTCGCCACGCTTGGCTGCTCGACCCTTTGTGAGGTAGGTCTTGACCAAGTTCTCTGCGATCACACTTGGCATCTGATATTCACATCACCTTACTTGTCGATGGATTCGCTATCGAGGGGTTACTTACGCTTACGCGAGACCTCGCAGGTGTTGGATAACGACTCTATCCGAAGGGCAGAAAAATCGAAAACGTCGCGCGCACCAGTGAACCACGAGAGCACTCGCATAAAG
>JBJTGO010000213.1:0-2982 GCA_046093985.1 Actinomycetota bacterium | reverse complement strand
TGTCACTGATATCGACGACCCACTCTTCGAACGGGCTCGCCGTGACAAGGTGGATTGGCCGGCTTTGGGTGACGATCAAGTGAGGCTCTCTTCGACTGATTGAGTAAGAAACCTGCGATTGCATTACATTCGACATGCCAGCCAGGGCGACCAGAACCAAAGGATGTTTGCCACATTGGTTCATCAGGGGCGCTTGCCCGCCAGAGAACCGGATCAAGAGGATGACGCTTTCCAGCACGATCGGGATCGCCGCCTCGCTCTCTAAACGTCGCGATCGCCTCATCCATCGGAAGCGGTAAGTTTGAAAAATCTGTAACCCTACCCGCGTCGAGGTAGAGCTCGTCACCAAGGCGATAGGTCAAGCCCTTCTCAACAAGCTCGGTGACGAAGGCGATGATGCTCTCCATTCCCTCGGTCACCGACTGCAATTGCACTGGAGGTAGAACACGCAGGTTCGTCATGTCCGACACGAAGAGCCTCACTTGATCGTCACCCAAAGCCTGCCAATCCACCTTGTCACGGCGAGCCCGTTCGAAAAGTGGGTCGTCGATATCAGTGACATTCTCGAGAAAGATCACGTCGAGTCCTGTGGCCAAGAGATAGCGATGCGCAAGATCAAAAGCAAGGTAAGTCGCCGCATGCCCCAGATGAGTGGCGTCATAGGGAGTGATCCCACAGACGTAGATCGTTATGGGTTCATCTGTCGGGACTGCAAGAGTCTGCCGTCTATATGAGTCAAAGAGACGAAGTTGAGGAAGGTCTCGAGAGAATGCGAAAGCCGGTCTATAGATGGACGGCCAGGCGTTCATGGTCGAAGTCTAAAGCGTGATGGCTCTGCGACGGTCAGACCGGAGGCCAGGGAACTGACGGCCACTCATCATCTGGTGTCGGAAAGGAAGAGTCCTGCAAGAGCCGGTCGATGCTTGTGAAAAGCGCAGCGATCTCGTCTTCTTCAAGATGATCCTTGAGTTCAGCTTCGATTTCTTTCCTAGTTTCTATGGCATCGATCAATACAGCTTGCTCTGCAGCACTGAGAGCGTCTCCTGCAAATTGCCAGAGCACTGTTCGCAACTTGTCATCGACATGAAAGGTAACACCGTGGTCGCAACCGAAGAGGCGACCACTCTTGTCCATCAAAAGATGCCCGAATTTTCGGTCTGTGTTGTTGATCATCGCATCAAAGAGCGTCATCAAACGAAGATCCTGAGTCGATCCTTGGCCATAAGCGATGATGTCGACATCAGGATCAATGGAGATCCACTGCTGCACCATTCCGGGACCAAAAGGTCCATCTCTCATGACTGTCGCAGGAATCAAATCCAATCTCAGGTGTCTACTCAACTTGTATGCGGCAACCTCCCGATCTGCAAGCGTCCCCCGAGGGAAATCCCACAGCGGTCGCTCCCCTGCTATCGGTTTATAGATGACTTCGCCGAAGCCTTCGATCGAACCGAAAAGGGTTGCGTTAGAGGCATCTACGAGTCGGTGCGTGACCAGAATCTCCCCAACGTCCAGTAGATCTGACTCGTTCACCTTCGATACCCATTGGCTCGTGGACAGAGGTGACCGTCAAGATTGATCGGAAGACCGCAGAAAGGACATGGTGCGCGACCAGCGCTGATCACGCGCTCGCTTCGTCGTATGAACTCGGTTGCCTCTCCGAGGGTGATCGATACCGTCAGTGACTTCTCCTCTTCAATGCCGTCCGCTTCGAAGACGATGCGGTCGGAATCATCGACCCACATCAAACTCATCTCCCCGAGGGCGAATTCAGACTCGACCGGGGTCTCAAGTGGAAGATCATCTATGGCAACGCTCTCCAGAAGCCCTTGGAAGCGGGCTGAATCCCTTCGCCGAAGTTCACGCATCAGCTCTCGCAAACGATCAACGAGCGCGATTGCCTGACCCTTCTCAATCGCAAAACTGAATGTCCGCTTCTCACTGACAACTTGAAGGAAGAACTCTCTTTCACCAGGCATTCCAATAGTTCCGATGACTAAGCGTTCAATGCGCTCAAAGGTGTACTCCATCAATCACCACCTAGAGTGAATTTCTTCGCGACTTTGGAGCCCTCTTTCTCTAATGGGAGACGATTGAGATAGGCAACCGTTGCACTTGCTTGAATCTTCGTTGCCTTCAATCCTCCAGGCAGAATCAGTAAAGAGTGCGATGCTGGCTCGATCAATATCTTCTGGAAATCGTTGAACGACCTGCCGATCAGCGTGTTGATCAATATTCGACAGATATCGCCATGTGAGAAGAGAAGGAAGCGTTTTTCGGCGCGTTCGTTGATCTCCGCTATGAGATCCAAGATGCGATGCGTGGCCGCCCTGAAACTCTCCCCTCGTGGAAAGGTGAAGTTCTCTGGATCACGTTGAATGCGTTTCCACTCGGGTCGGCGTGAGAGCAATTTGAGGCTTCGTCCGCTCCAGGTTCCGTAATCCATCTCGATCAAACGCTCATCGATCTGCACATTGGGTGATCCAGCGAGTTCACTCGTCTGACGGCACCTAAGAAGCGGCGAAACAAGAGAGATCTCCGGGTCGAATGATTCGACTATGGGCGTGAGGGCGCGGGCTTCCCTTCTTCCCTTTACCGTCAACGGGGTCGGATCGATCCTTCCTGCAAGGATTCCCTTCACATTCGCTGCGGATTGCGCGTGGCGGATGATGAGAAGACTCTTGCCCGCAGAACTTCCTTTCGACGAAGTCGCGGTGGGGAGAGATCTGGCCATGACGAGAAGAGTACTTATGCCAGGCTCTCAGGGTTGTGTCGGAGTCCAGGACCGACCGCTGATGACCATAGCCTTGCCCCGATGCTGAAACGAAAACTTGGTACCAGTGGACTGCAGGTAAGTAGGTTGGCGCTTGGCACCATGACCTGGGGCCGTGATACTGATGAACACGAAGCTGCCAATCAATTGCGATCCTTCTTGGATGCTGGCGGAAATTTGCTCGATACAGCGGCCGTCTATGGCGATGG
>JBJTGO010000212.1:0-1633 GCA_046093985.1 Actinomycetota bacterium | reverse complement strand
TCACCACAAACAAGGGCGTCATCAAGGCGAATCGAGTCGTCAATGCCGCAGGGGCTTGGACAGCAGAGTAGGAGCCAGTGACTCCGGTGCCATCGCCGACGGCAAAGACTGTCTCGATATTCGTTGCGCCCCACTCATCCTTGATGACGCTGAATCCACCACGATTCTCGTCATATTCGAAGTCGCAATCCATGAGACGGAAGAGCTCATGGGAAGGGAAGAAGCCGTAGCCGACACAGAGCGCGTCACACTCCTCGCGCACTTCGGTTCCAGGGATCGGATTCCAATCTTTATCTGCCTTCGCATGCGTGACCGACTCGAGTCGACCTCGACCTTCAGCCTTCACGATGATTCGGCCGTACTTGAAGGGCACTCGCGCCTTGAAGAGGGCGCCTCGATACTTGGCAGCGTCACGAATTAGATCGAGATTTCCACCAATCCGCGTGATGAGTCGGAGGGCATTGATGGGTGATGGAAACGGTGCGCTCTCGATCACTTTGAAGACCGGAGCGCCGAGTCCGATCAACTGTGCTGAGAAGGCAAGAGCCAACGGTCCGCTTCCAGCAAAGAAGATCCTCTTTCCTGGTGATATCCGTTGCGTCTTGACCATGGTCTGGACCGCACCAGCAGTCATCACTCCGGGAAGAGTCCAGCCAGGGAATGCGACGGGTCGGTCATAAGCGCCGGGTGCGATGACGAGGAATTGAAAATCGAGAGAGCGAATATCGTGATCAGGATGGGAGGTGATGACCTTTCCATCCTCGATGGTCAAGACTGTGGTGGAGGTCAAGAGAGTGACATTGGGTCGATTGATCTCATCAATCAAATCACTTCCACGGGCATAATCCTTGCCCAGCGACTTCTTTTCGCGAAGGTCGAATCCGGGGCCGACTCGTTTGAAGATCTGACCACCGAGAGTGACTCGCTCATCGATAAGAGCGACGCGAAGACCAAAGGAAGCAGCGGTTGCTGCTGCTGCGATGCCAGCGGGGCCACCACCAATGACTACAAGGTCATTACCGGTCACACTCTTCATGAAATCTCTGGCTCTCCGAACCTTGAACTACTTTCACATTCTATAAATGCAAGAGGGGCAACTCGACATGCGAGTCGCCCCTCTTGAACTACTTATGCGTTACCTGGAACTACGCAGTGCACTTAGGAAGAGGTGGCATCTTGTAGCCCATCTCTCGTCGGAAGGTTGTGCTCAACCAGCCCGACTCGTTCTGCTCACAGAGCCAGTCCTTGAGGACCTTCTGAAGAGCAGTGTTACCGAGTTGAACAGTCCAGTGACCGAAATAGTTTCGGAGGTCTTGAGCAAGAGGAACCTGCTTCAAGAGACCTGGGTTGTTCTTGCTGAAGTAACCGAAGAGGTTGGCTTCAGCGACGATTCCGTCAGCACGGCCAGATGCAACTTCAAGGAAGGCTGCATCCTGTGTTGGGAACTCAATCAAAGTCGCCTTCGGGAAGACTTCCTTGATCTTGGTCGCTGCAAGAGATCCCTGGAGAGCAGTGATCTTCTTTCCTGCAACGTTCCATCCTGCGATGGTCGCCTCAGTCTTGTCATTTCGACCTGAGACGAGGATCGTGCTGTAAGGCATGTACTCGCCGACATAAGTCATCGACTTCTCGC
>JBJTGO010000211.1:0-3889 GCA_046093985.1 Actinomycetota bacterium | reverse complement strand
TGGGTCGAATCGATCGCTGTAGGTGAGGATGAGGGTCTCTTCGGTCCTCTCTCTGCGGTTTGGAAGATCCACGGCAGTGTGGTCACCATCATCGGTGGCATTCGAGCGCTTCTTCTGCAAGCCACACACCCTGCGCCGCTCAATGGCGTCGCCTCTCATTCTCGATATGAGTCAGATCCTTTAGGTCGCCTCGCTGGCACTACGAAGTGGCTCACCATCACGACTTTCGCCTCACGGGAAGCCATCGAGAGAGAGGCAGCGCGCGTCAATGCGATGCACGAAAAGGTATCCGGTGAGTTCCTCACCAAGGATGGTTCGAGAGCCCCTTACCGTGCGCAGGATCAGCGCTATCTCCTTTGGGTCCACTGCGCCTTCACCGATTCTTTCTTGAAGAGTTACTTGATGGTGGGGCAGGGCGTGAGACCGAAGAGTGATGATCAGTCCTCTCTCGAAGGCAAAGAGCTGGCAGATGCCTATGTGAGGGAATGGGCAGAGAGCGCTACACCGTTAGGACTTCTTAATGCACCTCGCAATCTTGAGGAGTTGGAGGCCACCCTCGCAGATTTTCGCGCGGATGAGTTGACTCGAAATGAGAAGACTGAAGAAGTTGTGCGCTTCATCCTCAAGCCACCTTTCAGTCGAGCAGGGCTCTTCTTCTATTCCGTTCTAGCCAAGGCTGCCATCCTTACTCTCGACGATCAGGATCGCGAACTCTTAGCTCTACCTCGTCCATGGCGGATCAATATGTATCTCTCTAACTTTGCGCTGCGAGTCCTCAGTGCGATCTTGGGTCATCGCTCACCGAGTGAGCGAGTGGCGAGAGCACGGATCGAACGGATCAGATCCGGTAGCTCTGATTTCGGATCGGGATCGTCGAGCCCCAGCCCAACTTCTCACTGATCAACTTCTGAAAGAGCGTTCCGACATCGGCTTCGCCATGGACGATGAAGATCTGGTCTGGCTTCTTCGTCGCTGTCGAAAGCCAGGTGATCATCTCGCCAGAATCTGCATGGACTGAGAATTCGTTGACGGAGGAGATCTCGGCGCGAACCTCGATGGCGGATCCGAAGAGTTTGAGGGTGGTTGCACCATCTGCGAGAGCGCGACCTCGAGTACCGACACTTTGATAACCAACCAGAATCACGGTGTTACGTGAGTCTGGCAACGTTCTGCGCAGATGGTGAAGGACTCGTCCTCCGGTTGCCATTCCGCTTGCGGAGACGATGATCGAAGGAGTGCGTAACTCAGCGATCGCCTTCGACTCCTCTACGGTGCGCGCTGCACGATAGAACTCGGCGTCGAAAGGATCTCCCTCCACCGCGATCTTGAGATCGATATCGAGAGCGTCGCCTTCGAATGCCTCTCGATAGACATCAAGTGAGGCAAGAGCCATAGGTGAGTCGACGAAGATCGGGACTTTTGTGATTGCGCCTTTCGCGATGAGCTCCTTGAGGCGATGGAGGATCACTTCAGTTCGATCGACAGCAAAGGCTGGGATGAGAACGGTCCCGCCTCGTTTGATCGTTCGATTGATGACATCTGGGAGAGCATCTCCTACGGGCTTGTGACTTCGATCCCCATATGTTGATTCGACGAGAAGCGCATCGATCTCTCCGTTTGGAATCGAATCCGGGTCAGAGAGAAGTGGATGGTTCTTTCGACCGAGGTCGCCGGAGAAGAGGATGCGCTTTCCATCGATCTTCAGTTCGATGAACGATGAACCGAGGATGTGCGCCGCCCTATGGAAGGTGACGAAGACATTCGGTGCGATCTCGACTTCGCTATGGAAGGGGTGCGGCGATAAGAGTGTGATCGCCTCACTGGCGTCTCTCTCGTCGAAGAGTGGACGTGGGACTTTGTGTTCGGTGTATCCCTTGCGAGCTGCATACTCAGCATCCTCCATCTGCATCTTCGCTGCATCAGCAAGGACGATTGCGGCAAGTCTTGCCGTATCCGATGTGCAGTGGATCTTCCCTTCGAAACCTTCGCGAACCAATTTAGGTAGGAGTCCGCAATGATCGAGATGTGCATGGGTGATCAGAGCCGCATCTACTGTGCGCGGATCGATAGGGAATGGTTCCCAGTTCCTTGACCGTAATTCCTTGAGGCCTTGATATTGACCGCACTCGACCAGAATCGAGGCGCTCATACCTCGAACCAAGAACTTGCTACCAGTGACCGATCTGACTCCGCCGAGGAACTCGATCTCCACCATCAGCAAAAAATACTGCTGCGCAGCGGTAGTGAGTAGGGGAGAACACTCTTTGAACTGGTCTTGAGAGGAGTTTGTGAGGTGCGAAGTAGAATTTACGACATGGAAACTTGGATCCTTGGAGCGATCACCTTCTTCGTCGCTCTCGACTATGCCATCAACACTTTCGTCGACTTCCTCAATCATCGCTCTTCGAAGCAACCGCTTGATCCGGAATTAGCCGAGCTCTACGATGAAGAGGAACATCGACGATCGGTCGATTACCAAGGAGCGAATTACAAGGTCTCTCTCATCTCATCCACTTTCTTCTTCGCACTCTTGATCGCGGCGCTGACCTTTGACTGGTTCGCCTCCCTCGATCGATGGGTCCGTGGTCAATGGAGCAATGAGATCGTCATCTCGCTCGCCTTCATCGGGATCCTCTCTCTCATCTCAAATCTGCTTTCGCTTCCTTTCGGCATCTACTCCACCTTCAAAGTGGAGGCTGAGTTCGGATTCAATAAGTCAACGGTTGCTACCTTCGTCACCGATTTGATCAAGGGGCTCGTCCTCACGCTGGTCATCGGTGGTGCGCTCCTGACGGCAGTGCTCTGGATCTATCAAGAGTTGAGATCAACCTTCTGGCTGTGGGCTTGGCTTCTCTTCGCAGGATTCTCACTCTTCTTCTTCATGTTCGGGACGAAGTTGATCCTGCCACTCTTCAACAAATTGACTCCAGTACCTGATGGTGAGCTTCGAAGCGAAGTCGAGCGCTATTGCGCCTCGCAAGGTTATTCACTCGGCAAGCTCTTCGTGATGGATGGCTCCAAGCGATCGACCAAGGCGAATGCCTTCTTCACCGGCCTTGGCAAGAGCAAGACCATAGTCCTCTTCGACACCTTGCTGGAGAAACTAAGTACACGTGAAGTTGTCGCGGTCTTGGCCCATGAGATCGGTCATTACAAGCGTAAGCACACGCTATCCATGTTCTTACTCTCCAATCTTCAGACCTTCATTCTCTTTGCGCTGCTGGGTTGGCTTCTTGGTGTTGAAGAGTTGTCCACCGCACTCGGTGCTAGCGAATCAAGTTTCCATCTCTCGGCTCTGGCCTTCTTCTTGCTCTTCTCACCCGTTTCGATGTTGTTGGGACTTCTCAACAATGGACTATCGCGACGAAATGAATATCAGGCCGATGACTTCGCGAGAGAGACATATGACGGTGGCGGAGCTTCTCTACGAGAGGCGCTGAAGAAGATCAGCACCGATGCGCTAGCGAATCTCTCACCCCATCCGCTCTATGTAGCTGTCAATTACACCCATCCACCGATCCGGGACCGGCTACGCAATCTCAGGTAGTTGCATTGCAAGGGATCCGCGAGATCCAGCACTAGGCTCACGCGGTGCGTGAATCGGCATCAAAGCTTCCACACTCTTTCAATCGTCTTTGGCGATCGAGCATCATCAGCAACCTTGCTGATGGGCTGCTTCGCACTGTCGTTCCGATCTACGCCATCTCGCTGACTGACAGCCCCATCCTCCTCTCGTTGATCTCAGCGATGACCTTGCTTCCTTGGCTCTTCTTCGCTGTCATCATCGGAACCCTCGCTGATCGGATCGATCGGAAGAAGTTGTTGGTCTATTCGAACCTACTTCGTGCACTGGTAGTCGCAGCCATGGCGCTTGCTATCTCCTCAGGAG
>JBJTGO010000210.1:0-1591 GCA_046093985.1 Actinomycetota bacterium | reverse complement strand
GGTCTCAAAGGAGTGTTGGCGGTCATCATCGTCGTTTTCGTGGTCTTCACGGGAGTTCGAGCGGTCACCCGTCGATTAGGTATCTCGCCCTGCGGGCCCAGAGATCGCCTCAGCATCGATGGTGATGATGGTGTGCGAGATTCCTTGTCCCTTCGCATCATCAGCCTCGTTGAACATATCTGGGATCTCTGTCGAGAGTGATCCGGAGGTGAGCCCTGCAACCATTGATTCCACGAGAAGCCCGAGTGCAAATCCCTTCGCGCCTCCAAGCGGTGCGAGCATTCCATTGAGCGCTTCCTTGGCATCAGTGATGGTGTTTCCCTCGCGGTCAACTGCCCATCCGGCAGGAATCGTTCCTCCCTCTTTCGCCTTCGCGGCGATCTTTCCGCGTGCAACTGCAGAAGTCGCAAGATCAACAATCATCGGATGGGAAGCAGGTATTCCAGCTGCGATCGGACTTGTTGAGAGAAGTGGCGCATTACCTCCTACTGCGGGCATCACTGCCGGCCCGTTAGTAAAGAGAATGGAGATGGCCTTCGCGTCGAGCGCTGGATAGAGATAGACGCCGAGCGCGCCACAATGATTGGAATTTGAGATTGAGATGAGCGAGATACCGAATTCTTTGGCGCGGCTTACTCCAAGTTTGGCGCCTTCCCAGACCTGCCAATGCCCCAAGCCATTCTCACCGTCATAGACACTGACTGCGGGACGAGATGAGATTTCGCGAAATCCTGCCGTCGCATTGATTCCACCAGCGGAAAGCCGCCTCAAGTAATAACCAAGGCGCATCAATCCATGTGAGGCATTACCCCAGACATCAGATGCGACGATGGCACGAGCGGTTGTCGCAGCCTTTCCATCTTCGACACCAGAGGCGACGAGAAGTGCAGTGGCAAATTCGATTCCCTTATTGGCCTCCATCACTTCTTGAACTCCTTGATTGCACCGACGGCGAAAGAAGGAGCACCACCAGTGAGTGCGCTCTTCACCTCACTGACCAGGACTTCGTTGATCTTCGCTTGGCTTTCTTTCGTTATGCCAGCAATATGGGGGGTGAGGATCACATTGGGAAGGTCTTTGAAACGTGAATCCTTCGGCGGTTCGCTCTCACGTACATCAAGAGCGGCGCCCAAGATCGTCTTTGCTTTCAATGCTTCCTCAAGCGCTTCTTCATCGATCAATTCCCCTCGACCGACATTGACGATGACTGCGTGAGATCTCATCTTCGAAAGACGCTCAGAATTGATCACCTTCGTCGTCTCCGGTGTTGCAGGCATATGGAGGGAGATGACGTCCGAACGCGAGATCACATCATCGAGAGATACCAAGGTCGTCTTTGTATCCTTCGCGAACTCAGGATCAATCTTTGCAAAAGGATCGTAGGCAAGGATCGTCGCATCGAACCCTTTGAGAAGTTTGGCGAGCGCACGAGCGGTCGCGCCGAAGCCAAGCATTCCCCAAGTCTTTCCGGAGATCTCAACCCCGGCCTTTCGATTCCATTCCCCGCTGCGGGTCGAGGAATCAAGTTCAGTTACTTTGCGAAGGAGGGCGAGCGCAAGACCAAGGGTCAACTCCCCCACCGCCACTGCGT
>JBJTGO010000209.1:0-3835 GCA_046093985.1 Actinomycetota bacterium | reverse complement strand
ATGAATATGTCATACGACTCATCTGCCAATTTCCCGATTACTTCCTTAGTTGTTCCTGTGATCAATCGATACCGTGTCGCTGGAATGCCGGAATCTTCAAATGCACGCCGAGCCGCCTTCGCTTGAGCCATCTCGGCATCGATCGAGGTGAGATTCACTTCCGGCAGGTCGAGGAGATGGAGTCCACTGACACCGGTACCGGTACCCACTTCGACGATCGAGGATGCGCCGATTAGTTCGACTAGGAAACGAGTGAGGGCCGCTGTCAACCGCGGTGGATTTGCGATCCCGAGTTCCTCTCCACGCGCCCTCGCTGCGATGATCACATCGGACTCTGGCACCAAGCTCTCGCTATAGGCGTTCATGTCTCCGCGTTGCGGAATGAAAGGAAGAGAGGACATCAAAGCGTCGCAAGCCAGGCGGTGAGAGTTCGCACTCCGAAAGGGTTCCGCCCTTCACATATTCGCCTGCATCAACCTCAGATCGTGCCGGACCTGCGATGTCGAGGTGAACCCAGCGTCGCTTTCCAACGAACTTCTCCAAGAAGAGCGCGGCAGTGACAGAACCAGCGCCGAACTTCGGCTTATCTGCGGTGTGATTGAAGTCTGCGATCTCGCTTCTCAGTGCTAACTGGTAATCATCAATTAGTGGCATATGCCAGAGACGATCACCTGCCTCTTCACCGATCTGATTGAGGCGCAAGGCAAGTCGCTCATCCCGTGAGTACATCGCTGCATATTGCTTACCAAGTCCTAGTGATGCAGCGCCCGTGAGTGTGGCGACATCGATTAGGTAATCGGGATCCAAGTGACGGTCTGCATAGGCAAGGCCATCTGCCAAGACCAGCCGTCCTTCTGCATCTGTATTGATCACTTCCACTGTAGTGCCGCCATAGTGCTTGATCACATCAGAAGGGCGTTGTGCGGTGGCAGAGAGAGTGTTCTCCGCGAGCATCAAGAGCGCACTCACCTTGACTGGAAGCCGTAGCTCTGCCGCAGCCAGAGTCGTCGCCGCTACCACTGCTGCGCCGGTCATATCAGTCTTCATTGCCATCATCATGTCGTAGGGGCGCTTGAGAGATACGCCTCCGGTATCGAAGGTGACGCCTTTGCCGACCAGGACCACATGCGCCTTCGCCTTGGGCGGTGAGTAAGTCACAGTGAGGAAACGAGGTGGATGCACCGTGGAAGAACCACCAACCGCTAAGAGGCCACCGAACTCTGCGATCTCTTTGCCGCCTTTCGAGACGACTTTGACTCTGCTCGACTCTTTACCGAGGCTCTTTGCAAAGGTTGTAACCTTCAAAGCCACCCAGGCTGGCGTCTTGATATTGGAGGGGGTGTGAATCAGATCGCGTGCGTTCCACAGATGTGAGACGACGATTCGTGTCTTCTCGATCTCCTCTCGCTTCCCGCCCAAGATCAGGAAGGAGGGAAGGTCGGAACTCTTCGTGCTCTTGTCACTCCACTGATAGTTAGATAGCAAGAGCGACTCATAGAAATAGCGCATCAGGCGATTCGAGCCAGCTGCGACCAATACTTTCTTCCGCTTTGCTTTGAAGCGTCGGCCAAGAAGTGCGCCGACCTTCCTCACATCTGCGATCTTCTCGCTATCGAGTGCGAAGAAGATGATCTCACTCACCCCGCTCTTTCCCTTTCCTCGCGAGAGTGCGAGCGGTACCGATGTCATCTCGCCCGGCTTCGCTTCGACGAGGCCATCCTTGTTCTGGAGTTCACGAGTGTGGAGTGAAAGGAGTTCGACTAGATCTATGCCAAGGTTCTTATTCGTCTCCCGGATGAACTCCTTTGTTGCGAGAAGTTCGGGCCCCTTCTTGCCGGATCGATAGGCAAGTGCGATCGCATCGACTCCTTGGCTGGGATTCTTCTTGCCAGGATCGACGAGTTCTAATGGAGGAATTGAACGGTTCACTGTGATCCGCTCGATGGAAGGTCGATTACTTCTTGATCAGATTGACTGCTGCATGGAGACAGTCGGCCAGGCTTCGTGCCTCTTCTTGGTTGAGCTCGACGACGAGTCTGCCGCCGCCTTCGAGTGGGATACGCATCACCAGACTTCGCGCCTCTTTCGTGACCTCCATCGGGCCATCACCAGTTCGAGGTTTCATCGCTGCCATGCCGTGACTCCCGTCGCAATCCCCAAGAGAGTGGGGAGGAATTCGTAAAGCAAGAGCGGAATTATCCCCGATAACGCCCCGGGTGTGAAATCGAAGCTAGGCGCCCTCGATCCCCAGCGCGGCAAGGAGGCGCTGGCGCCCCATCTGAAGAACGCTCTCCACCGCTCGCATAGGCACGCCGAGAAGAGATGCGATCTCCTCAGCACTTTGGGACTTGACATAGAAGAGCGTGAGGATGATGCGTTCTTCCTCCGGCAAGGATGCGAGGAGATCGTGAAGGTGTTTCTCCTTATCCGACATCTCTCTCTTCTTCACCTTCCACCCGACGCTTGAATCTTCGTAGTGAGATCCACACCCCGATCAAGATCCCTGGCTTGATCAACGCGAGGATGAAACTTGGTGCCTTGATCTCCTCGAACCAATCGAATCGAGTTCGAGATTGATCTTGCGGATCCTCTGTGAGAGTGAATGTTCCGTAACCTCGGATGATCCTTCCCACATGTTCGACTCGACAGAATCGAGGTGGCCCCCACTCGGAGACCACCATCTCGTCCATGATTCCGAGTATTCGATTCCATCGCGCGAATGGTCCCGTGAAGGCACGAAGAGTGTGACCAACTCCTTCGACGGAATGTGAATCATCGTAGACACGAGTTGAGAGCATCCACTCTGATTGACCCTCCCAATCGACCATCTCTGCCCAGACTTTTGTGAGCGGAGCATCGATTGTGATTGCGAGCGCGAATTCCTTGATGGGTCGCACCATCAACCTCTCGGGACTCTCGAATCCAAATATGAAAGCGTCTCTTCGATCCCCTCGCTCCAGTGGACCACATCACGCTGTCCTGGCTTGATCAGTCGCTCCTGATCGAGGTCGTCGAGCAAGGCTTTGAGAGATCGATAGGTATCGAAGGGATCGAGGATCACAACCGGCTTGGAGTGGTAACCGAGATAACCCCCGACCCAGATCTCGAAGAGTTCTTCGAGGGTTCCAAGGCTTCCAGGGAGTGCGATGAATGCATCGGCTAGCTCCTCGATCTTCCCCTTGCGCTCTCTCATATCTTTCACTTCGATCAATTCTGTCGCCTCATCATCGGCGAACTCGATCTTGCGGAGCTTGGTCGGAATCACGCCGAGACACTCGCCGCCTCGTGACCGTGCGCCGCGAGCGACCGCACCCATCATCGAGACCTTCCCGCCACCCCAGACCAACTCCCAACCATCGGATGCGATTGCAGCGCCGAGACGAAAAGCGAGATCGAGGTACTTCTCATCGATGCTCTGTGAAGAGGAGCAGTAGACAGCTACGCGAGGTTGTGCCACCAGGAGAGGGTAAATCACTGCGAGCGCTTTCCGTTGATAGCGTTGGCACATGGACCTGAGAAAAGCATATGGATTCGGTATCGCGACGGTGCATTCCTCTGGAATCCTCGATACATCCTTCATCTCGCTTGGTCTTGGCGCACTCTCGAGTGCAAAACGTCCGCAGATCGATGCCGCACTTTTGATTCGAAGTGAATCGGATGAGATAAGAGGCGTCACCCGTGAAGAGGTTGCGATTGAGATCGATCTCGATCAACCGATCAAGGATGCGAAGGACGCATATCTGCGACTCCATCTTCTCTCACATCGACTCGTCAAGCCGCATGGTCAATCACTCGATGGACTCTTCGCAGCACTTGCGAATGTTGCTTGGACTTC
>JBJTGO010000208.1:0-2990 GCA_046093985.1 Actinomycetota bacterium | reverse complement strand
GGTGCATATATCTGCGGCGAGGAGACGGCGCTTCTCGACTCACTCGAAGGTTTCCGCGGACAACCGCGTCTTCGTCCGCCATTCCCTGCGATCGCAGGTCTCTATGCGCGTCCAACGGTGGTCAACAACGTGGAGTCGATCGCATCGGTGCCATCGATCATCGATAAGGGCGCTGAGTGGTTCTCATCGATGGGAACTGAGAAGTCGAAGGGTTACACCCTCTATTCACTCTCCGGTCACGTCAATCGACCTGGCCAATTCGAGGCGCCATTGGGCATCACTCTCCGTGAATTGATCGATCTCGCAGGCGGGATCCGCACCGGTCACAAGCTCAAGTTCTGGACTCCAGGTGGATCATCCACACCGATGTTCACCGATGAACATCTCGATGTCCCACTCGATTATGAAGGCGTCGCTGCCGCTGGATCGATGCTTGGCACCAAAGCGCTACAAATCTTCGATGAAACGACATGCGTGGTTCGTGCAGTGTTGCGTTGGACCGAGTTCTACAAGCATGAATCCTGCGGAAAGTGCACACCATGCCGCGAGGGAACCTGGTGGTTGGTACAGGCCTTGAAGAACCTTGAGAATGGTGAGGGCACTCCAGAGGATCTCGATAAGTTGCTCGATCTCTGCGACAACATCATGGGTCGCTCCTTCTGCGCACTCGCAGATGGCACAGCGAGCCCGATCATCTCCTCACTCAAGTATTTCCGTCAGGAGTACCTCGATCACTTGAGCAATGGTGGATGTCCATTCGATCCACATGCATCGACGCTCTTCGCATCCTCGGAAGCAGGTGCGCGATGACGATTCAAGAGATCGCAAAGACAGAAGAGCCAGCGATCGAGATGATCACTCTCACCATCGATGGTTTCGAGGTGAGCGTTCCTAAGGGAACTCTCGTCATCCGCGCTGCCGAGAAGCTTGGTATCCAGATCCCACGTTTTTGCGATCATCCGCTCTTAGATCCCGTCGGCGCATGTCGCCAATGTCACGTTGAGATCGAGATCAACGGGCGCAAGTTTCCGAAGCCACAAGCCTCATGCACCATTCCGGTCGAAGCGGGGATGGTGGTCAATACTCAACTGACATCAGCGGTTGCCGAGAAGGCGCAAGAGGGTGTGATGGAGTTGCTCCTGATCAACCATCCACTCGATTGCCCGGTCTGCGACAAGGGTGGCGAGTGTCCACTTCAGAACCAAGCGATGAGCAATGGTCGTGGTGAATCTCGTTATGAAGGTAAGAAGCGCACCTTCGAAAAGCCGATCAACATCTCCTCACAAGTCCTTCTCGATCGCGAGCGTTGCATTCTCTGCGCACGATGTACTCGATTCTCCGAGCAGATCGCAGGCGATCCATTCATCACACTCAATGAACGTGGCGCGGTGCAACAAGTAGGTTTCTACGAGAAGGAACCATTCCAGTCTTATTTCTCCGGCAATACGGTGCAGATCTGCCCGGTCGGTGCACTCACAGGTGCTTCTTATCGATTCCGCGCGAGGCCATTCGATCTCGTTTCAACACCATCTGCTTGCGAACACTGCGCCTCCGGGTGTGACCTTCGTACCGATGTCCGCCGCGGCAAGACGCTTCGTCGCCTCGCCGGTGATGACCCAAGCGTCAATGAGGAGTGGAATTGCGACAAGGGTCGCTGGGCCTTCAAGTATGCGCAATTCGAGCGAATCAATGTTCCGATGATTCGCGATGAGAGCGGTGAACTTCGTGAAGCATCATGGCCAGAGGCGCTTGCACATGCAGCGAATGGTCTTGGCGCCAATCGCGCAGCAGTGCTCGTCGGTGGCCGCGCCACCCTTGAGGATGCCTATGGTTATTCGAAGTTCGCTCGCGTCGCTCTCGGAACGAACAACATCGACTTCCGCGCCCGAATCACGAGCGATGAAGAGCGAGAGTTCTTGAGTTCAGTCGTAGTCGGATCGAACGTCACCTATCGAGATATCGATAAGGCAGATCAGATCCTCCTCGCTGGTTTCGAGCCAGAGGAAGAGTCACCAATCATCTTCTTACGGATCTTCAAGCAGGTGAGAAAGCGCGGCCTTGCAGTCACTGCGATCGCGCCATTCACTTCACGAGGTAATGAGAAATTGAAGGCGAAGGTGATCAAGAGCGTTGGCAATGAGGCAGCGGATATCGCATCGGTAGCCCTCACCGCGAAGTCGGTGATCTTGGTCGGTGAGCGCCTCGCTGAAGTTCCTGGTGCGCTTTCGGCGGCGAAGGTCTTGGCCGAGAAGAGCGGTGCGAAGCTTGCATGGATCCCACGTCGCGCAGGAGAGCGTGGCGCCCTCGAAGCAGGTGCGATCGGAAACCTCCTCCCTGGTGGCAGGCCACTCGGCGATGCGAAGGCTCGCGTTGATATCCAGACCGCGTGGTCGACATCGATTCGAAGCGTTCAGATCCCGACCGAACCTGGCATGTCGACGCCACAGATCCTCGATGCAGTTCACGCTGGTGAGATCGATGCGCTTCTTGTCGGTGGAGTCGATCCATTCGATATCTCCGAAGATGCGATTGAAGGACTTCGAAAAGCATTCGTGGTGAGCCTTGAGATCCGCAAGAGCGCGATGACTGAGGTCGCTGATGTCATTCTTCCGGTCGCTGCTGTGATCGAGAAGAGTGGTTCCTTCGTTGATTGGCAGGGAAGTGCTCGCTCCTTCGAAGCGGCAGTGAGTGATTCACTTCACCGCAGCGACCTGCGCATCCTCTCGATGCTCTCTGATGAGATGGGTAAATCGATCAATCTTCCGACGGTTGCAAAGGCAGCGAGCGAGTTGGCATCTTTGCAGGATTGGGATGGTGCGCGAACACCGTTTGCCCCACATGCTTCGATTTCGTTGAAGCAACCGAGTGAGAATCAAGCGTTTCTCACCTCGTGGCGACTCCTCCTTGATCAAGGATCGTTGCAGAGCAATGAACCGAATCTCGCTGGCACTGCTCATCCCTCGGTCGCCGTGATTTCTCACGATCGCGCG
>JBJTGO010000207.1:0-8839 GCA_046093985.1 Actinomycetota bacterium | reverse complement strand
CATTAAGGTCCTTTTCAAGATCGCCATCAACTACAAGATTCTATGCGATGACAACACCATAAATCTAAACTTGATCACATTCGAGATATTTGAGTAAGGCCGCCCGAGGTGAAGACTCCTTTGCGATCCCACAGGGATTGGAGTGCTTGATAATTGCAACGACCGCTTCAGCATCGCCATGATCAGAGACAGCACGCCAAGCAGCATCGCTATCGAGGAGATTGTTATAGGAGAGCGCCTTCGCATTTCGATGCGAGAGATTTCTCGCTCCTGCGATCCCGCTTCCATCACTAAGAAGCGATGCGCTCTGGTGTGGATTTTCGCCATAGCGAAGCCCGGATGCTCCAGAAGAAGCAAATGCGTGAGCGATCTGAAGGTCGTACTGCGCCGTCATGGCGAATGCGATCCCTGCGAGCTCTCTCCGTCGCTCTATCTCCAAGCCTGTCGGTAAGGAATCAATCAGCTCGGCGTATTGCGATGGTGAGGTGAGAAGAACCACCTCCTCGAAATTCTTCGCTGCTGCCCGGATCAATGCCACGCCTCCGACATCGATCTGCTCGATATCAAAACTTCCTCGATGAGTGGAGCCAGCGAAGTCATAGAGATTGACAATGACGATGTCGATAGGAGAGATCTGCTCTCGCTCTGCTCCGGTCGCAAGGATTCCAGCGAAGAGCTCAGGGTGGAGGGTCTTCACCCTTCCACCTGCGACTTCACCCACTCCAGTGATCTCGCTGACTTCTCGAACATCTATTCCTGCGCTTCGAAGTTCCTTGACCGTTCCCGATGTTGCGATCACTTCATAGTTCGCTTGCGTCAATGCGCGTGCAAGCTCGACGATGCCACTCTTATCAGTGACTGAGATCAAAGCTCTTCGTTTCATGGCTCTTGACCTTCGCCTTCTTCCCTTTCCTTCAATTTCTCTCTCAATCTATCTCTCGCAACGATCGCGCCTTTGGAGAGAGCCATTCCTAAGGCTAACTCGCCAGAAAGGACGAGCGGAAAGCGCCACCACGAGGGGCCCACTTCGCCTAAGACATCGGTGATCAACTGACCACTTGCGCTCACGGCAATGAGAAGCGAGAGAACAAAGAAGGCAGCTAGCGAGATTGCTGAAGTGAGATCACTACCAACACGAGCGAGGAGTCTTCGATGGATGATGAATCCGAAAGCGATCACCACGAAGGCTCCAGCGATCGCCCACGGAAAGCTCCCTCGTGGCAAAGCCCCGAGAAGTGGTAGCGCTGGTAATTGATCCAACTCGAAGAGAAAGGGGTGGATGATCGATCCACTTCCAATGTGAGCGCCAGAACCTGAGATGTAACCCAAGGTCGCCACCACCATGTTGGGTAGGTAGAGGATCTGGATTGCGATCAAGGCAACGCCACCGAAGATGCCAGGACTGATCACCGTCGTGAGATCGAGGACCGCGCGGTAGTGGATGACGAGCGAGATAAAGAGGACGAGCGTTGCAACTGCCAGGAGAATCGCCAACGCGAAGGCGGCCCACGTCGTTGCAATCTCCCACGGAGCGCGAGTTCGCGCCGGCATCAATCTCGAGGCGATCAGCGAGAAAGCGAAGGCAACAAGGAGCGCGATCGGAATCGCAAGATAGATCCTCACTGAGACCACCTCATCGCGAAGTGAGGAGAAGAGCGAGATGACAAGAAGGAGGAGACTGTAGAGAAGCGCGAAGATCGGAACGACGATGCGCTTTCGATCCTCATCGAAGAGCGCCACGGATCGTGTCACTCCGGAGCGGATTGCAAAGAAGACGAGAACGAGCGCACCAAGCGGAAGGAAGGTAAGGCGTGCGCCGGCGAGTGAACCTGCTATATCGAGTGGGATCTGATGCGCGGCGAGATAGAACCAGAGTGAGGTGAAGATCGGATCACTTGTCGATCCGGTGGAACTTCCAGCCGTTGCCCAGATGATCAGGGATGCGAATGCGATCGGTAGAAGAAGGAGCGCGACGCTTCGCAACGCTTGCCGGAATATCGCGAGAATCAATGAGGCCGTCACGAGGCCATTCTCTCCAGTCTCGCCAAGAAGTTTGGGTAACTGGGAAAGTTCGGGGAAGGACGATCTAGCGCTTGAGAAGAGCGCGCATCAAGTTGGCAGTCTCACTCGGAGTCTTTCCGACCTTGACGCCAGCGGCTTCGAGCGCGACCTTCTTCGCCTCAGCGGTTCCAGAAGAGCCCGAGACGATCGCACCAGCATGACCCATCGTCTTTCCTTCTGGAGCGGTGAAGCCTGCGACATAACCCACGACCGGCTTTGTCACATACTCCTTGATGAATGCTGCTGCACGCTCTTCAGCGTCACCACCGATCTCACCGATCATCACGATCGCTTCAGTCTCTGGATCATCCTGGAATGCCTTGAGGCAATCGATATGTGTAGTTCCGATCACTGGATCGCCGCCGATACCCACTGCCGTGGTGAATCCGAAGTCACGAAGTTCATACATCATCTGATAGGTCAAAGTGCCGGATTTCGATACCAAACCGATCTTTCCCTTGCCGGTGATATCTGCCGGAATGATGCCGACATTGGAAAGTCCCGGGCTGATCAATCCTGGGCAGTTCGGTCCGATGATCCGAGTCTTGGCGCTCTTTCCATCACTGCTCTTCTTCGACTGCGCGTAAGCGAAGAACTCCGCGGTGTCATGGACTGGGATTCCTTCAGTGATCACGACCATCAATGGGATCTCTGCATCGATTGCATCGATAGCGGCAGCCTTAGCGAACTTCGGTGGGACGAAGACGACCGTGACATTGGCACTCGTCGCTGCGATCGCCTCTTTGACGGTATTGAAGACTGGTAACGATCTGCCACCAATCTCGACGCTCTGTCCACCTTTGCCAGGTGTGACACCACCGACGACATTGGTACCTGATGCGAGCATACGAGAGGTGTGCTTCGTGCCCTCAGAACCGGTCATGCCTTGGACGATGACCTTGCTAGAGCTATCAAGGAAGATCGCCATTTACTTCGCCGCCAATTCTGCGGCTCGAGCTGCCGCGCCATCCATCGTCTCTGCCTGTTGCACAAGTGGATGCGCTGCCTCATTGAGGATGCGACGTCCCTCTGTCACATTGTTGCCATCAAGCCGGACCACAATAGGTTTCGTCGCCTTATCGCCGAGGATCTCAAGTGCTTGCACGATTCCATTTGCTACGGCATCACATGCAGTGATTCCACCGAAGACATTGACGAAGACGCTCTTGACTGCAGGATCGCCGAGGATGATCGCCAGACCATCTGCCATCACCTGCGCTGATGCGCCACCTCCGATATCGAGGAAGTTCGCGGGCCTTACACCGCCGAACTTCTCACCGGCATAGGCGACGACATCGAGGGTGCTCATCACAAGACCGGCGCCATTTCCGATGATCCCGACCTCACCGTCGAGCTTCACATAGTTCAAGTCCTTCTCTTTCGCAGCCGCTTCGAGTGGATCCGCCGCTGCACTATCGACAAGCGATTCATGAGATGGATGTCGGAATGATGCGTTCTCATCGAGTGTGACTTTGCCATCGAGCGCGATGATGCGACCATCCTCGGTCTTGACCAACGGATTGACTTCAACGAGGGTCGCATCCTCTTCCTTGAAAACCTTC
Source organism: Actinomycetota bacterium (assembly GCA_046093985.1). Taxonomy (GTDB): domain Bacteria; phylum Actinomycetota; class Actinomycetes; order Nanopelagicales; family Nanopelagicaceae; genus SYAN01. Next base: position 5,216 of record JBJTGO010000207.1, on the reverse strand, counting down.
CAAAGGAGCATCAGGACGCGAGCGACCTCTTGCTCGACATCAGCCGGGAAAGCGCCGGCCCTGACGATCTCGAGCGCTTTGCTTTCACTCAAACCTTGATAGGCATCGAAGTTGACTCGTGCAAGTTTCTCTGGCGTCTCATGCGCGACCTGCTCGATATCCATTCCACCAGAGACCGATGCCATGACCAGGAAGGAACGATTGGCGCGATCCAAGAGGATTGCCAAGTAATACTCGGCAGCGATCGGTGCTGCTTGCGCGATCATCACCTTATGAACGGTGTGACCTTTGATATCCATGCCAAGGATTGCGGTTGCCTTCTCGCGCGCATCGTCAGCGTTCTCGGCAAGCTTGACGCCACCGGCCTTGCCGCGACCGCCCACCTTCACCTGTGCTTTGACCACCACACGACCACCGATCGAAGCTGCAGCTGTGGCAGCTTCTTCCGGAGTCGTTGCGACTGCACCTTTGAGGACTGGGACTGAATGTGATTCGAAGAGATCGCGCGCTTGATATTCGTAGAGATCCACTCTCGTTTTCGCCCCTCAGCTTTAGATTGAACTCTGTGATGATCGAAGACTTACGGAATCTCGGAGTTCCCGAGAATACAAGTTCATAACTTATCGACCGGGGCATATCGAAGCAACAATCGCTTCTCTCCGAAGGTGCCGAAGTCGATGGTCGCCTCCGCACGATCTCCTTCACCTGAGACCAAGACCACAGTGCCAAGACCGAAAGTGTCATGGCTGACGCGATCTCCTGGGGCGAGTTTCAATCCTTCCGCAGTAGCGCGCTTACCAGTTGCTGTCGGGCGAGCAAGTGGTCTTGGCGCAGAACCCTTACGGACATATGTGGAAGCGCCAGAGACTGCGCGCCGATATTCACTGATCCCCGGTGAACCGTGGATCGCCTCACCGCTCCACTCGATCACATCCTCTGGGATCTCATCAAGAAAACGAGATGGTGGGTTGTAATTAGGTGCGCCCCACGCACTTCGATACTCGGCACGGGAAATATGGAGGCGCTTCCTTGCGCGAGTGATACCGACATAAGCAAGTCGTCGCTCCTCCTCCAACTCCTCTCGCTCACCGATGGAACGAGAGTGCGGGAAGATGTTCTCTTCCATGCCAGTCAAGAAGACGACCGGGAACTCAAGACCTTTGGCAGTGTGCAAGGTCATCAGAGTCACCACACCTTCAGACTCATCACCGACCGGGATCTCATCTGCATCAGCGACGAGCGAGACCTCTTCGAGAAATTCAATAAGCGTTGCACTCTCCCCTGCTTCGACTCGATTGGTGACGAATTCCTCGGCGACGGCTACGAACTCTTGGACGTTCTCAGCGCGTGATTCATCTTGCGGATCGTCGCTCTCTTGGAACTCAGCAAGCAACCCACTCTGCTCCAAGACGGCTGCTGCGATGGAGGCTGGCGATGAGTTGGCTTCAACGAGGGTTCGAAGTGTTGCGATGAGATCGGTGAATCCATTGATAGCACTCGCGCTTCTGGCTGCAAGGTCTTCGATATCACTCGCCTGCGTGAGCGCCTGGAAGAAGGAGATCTCATTCGCCTTTGCATGGGCATCGACGGTATCGAGGGCGCGATCTCCGATGCCACGCTTTGGCGTATTGATGATGCGGCGGAGCGAGACCTCATCACTTGGATTGACCAAGACTCGTAGATATGCGAGTAGATCCTTGATCTCGCGCCGCTCATAGAAGCGAACGCCACCGACCACCTTGTAAGGAAGAGATTCTCGAAGGAAGATCTCTTCGAAGACACGAGATTGCGCATTTGTTCGATAGAAGATGGCGCACTCGCCATATCGAGCGCTTCCCTCGCGAGAGAGTTCCTTGATTCGGTCTGCGACAAATTGCGCCTCTTCATGTTCACTTGATGCAACGAATCCGATGATCTTCTCACCGCTTCCCGCTTCGGACCAGAGGTTCTTCGCCTTTCGTGATTCGTTCTTCTCGATCACCGCATTGGCCGCACTCAAGATGTTCTGCGTGGAGCGATAGTTCTGTTCCAGCAAGATGGTCCTGGCCTCGGGGTAATCCTCCTCGAATTGCATGATGTTGCGAATCGTCGCGCCACGGAAGCCATAGATTGACTGGTCTGCATCTCCCACCACACATAACTCGGCAGGTGGGATCCCTTCGGCGAAATCGCCGACCAGAAAGCGGACCAAGACATATTGCGCATGATTGGTGTCCTGATACTCATCGACCAGAATGTGTTTGAAGCGCATCCGATATCGCTCACGCACCTGTGGGAAGCGTTGCAAGAGTTCGACCGTCTTCATAATGATGTCATCGAAATCGACCGCGTTGGCCTGCACCAAACGCTTTTGATAGAGCGCATAGACCTCAGCAATCACCTCTTCCATGTAGTTCTGAGTGGCATTGCGGTAGTCGGCAGGGCCGAGTAACTCGTTCTTAGCGCGCGAGATTGCTCCTTGGAAGGCTCGAGGTACGTATCGCTTCGAATCAAGATTGAGATCTCGCATCACCATCGTGATCAAACGGAGTGAGTCCGCACTGTCGTAGATGGTGAATTGCCTCGAATAGCCAAGATGCTCGATCTCGTTGCGGAGGATGCGGACACAAGCCGAGTGGAAGGTCGCAACCCACATGTTCTTCGACCGGGGGCCGACGAGTTCTGCCACTCGCTCCTTCATCTCACCGGCTGCCTTGTTGGTGAATGTGATTGCGAGGATCTCCCATGGAGCGATGGAACGTTGTTGCAAAAGATGCGCGATACGCCTGGTTAGGACGCGCGTCTTCCCAGATCCAGCGCCAGCGACGATCAGTAGCGGTGTCCCTTGATGGATCACAGCCTCGCGCTGTTGCGGGTTGAGATCTTCGAGGATATCCGCGGACATAGACCGCGAGTGTAAGCGTCGTGTGCAATCTGCGAGAATCCCGCCATGGCGAATCCGCTCTTTCCTCCCTATCAACCACTCTCTGACGACGAGATCTCCAAGGTCCTCATCGTCACTGCGCATCCCGATGATCTCGACTTCGGATGTTCGGGTTCGATCGCGCTCTGGGTGCGAAAGGGAATCGAAGTCTCCTATGTCATCTGCACCAATGGTGATCAAGGTGGCGAGGATCCAACGGTTGCCCGCGAGGAGATGCCGAAGATCAGACAGAAAGAACAGCGTGATGCTGGCGCCGTAGTCGGAGTCTCGCGAATCACTTTCCTCGGCTATCGCGATGGTTGGTTAGAACCGACGATCCAACTTCGAAAAGATATCGTCAGGCAGATCCGGATCCACAAACCAGATCGCCTCGTCATCCAATCCCCAGAACGCAACTGGGATCGACTCTTCTCATCCCACCCCGATCACATGGCAGCAGGTGAAGCAGCGATCCAAGCGGTCTACCCCGATGCCCGTAATGCTTTCGCATTCGAAGATCTACTCAAAGATGAAGGTCTAGAGCCACATCGCGTCAGAGAGGTCTGGGTGATGGCAGCGCGCGACCCCAACCATTTCGTCGACATCACTGAGACCATCGATTTGAAGATCAACGCCCTCCACGCACATGTCAGTCAGACCGCTCACAATCCCAAGATGGAAGAGATGATCAGGTCATGGGGCGAGCGAAACGCTGAAATCATGGGTCTTGGCGCAGGTAAGTACGCGGAGATATTCCGCGTGATCAATACTGATTGAGAGCTAGCGAATCCAAGCGCGTTCGATCGCGATGACCTGCTTGGGTGTGCCATCGCTACTGCCGTTCTTGGTTCCTTCTTTTGCGATTGCCTTGACGATGTCGAGACCTCGAATCACTCGACCGAAGATGGTGTAGTTCGGAGGCAACGTGGTGTCTTCGTAGACGATGAAGAATTGGCTTCCATTGCTATTCGGAGTTCCTGAATTTGCGATCGCAACAGTGCCTTCTGGGTAATTCCCATCGACTAATTCCGGCAGATTCTCTACGCCGTAGGTGAAGTTAGGTCCACCACGACCAGTTGCCGTCGGATCCCCACATTGCAATACATAGAGCTTTTCTGTGGTGAGGCGATGACATAGAGACATGTCGTAGAAGCCACCACGAATCAAGGCATTCATAGCGGTCAAAGCGACGCGCGCTCGATAGTTAGGTGCAATGACGATGTCACCGCAATTCGTATCCAAGACGATCTGTTTCATCGTCCGTGCGATCTCACGCGGTGTCAAAACTCGCTCTGGGATCACTACATCGGTCGGAGCATGACCGACTGCCTCAGTCGCCTTGCATCGCTCACCCTTGATGCTCTTGTTGACCTTCTGTGGCTTGATCTTCTCGTCGGCAGAAGATGGCGCGACGCTCAAGAGCGAGAATGCGAGCACGACAGAGAGCGCGAATCCGATTCGCTTACTCATCGCTATCACCACTCCGAACTATTCCCATTCAATGGTGCCGGGCGGCTTACTCGTGATATCGAGTATCACTCGATTCACTTCTCGCACCTCGTTGGTGATGCGAGTTGAGATCCGTTCCAACACCTCGTAGGGCACTCGAGCCCAATCTGCCGTCATCGCATCTTCACTTGTCACTGGTCGCAATACGATCGGATGGCCGTAGGTCCTGCCATCTCCTTGTACTCCGACGCTCCTGACATCAGCGAGCAATACGACGGGGCATTGCCAGATCATTCGATCCAACTGAGCGGATTTTAGTTCTTCGCGAGCAATCAAGTCGGCTGAACGAAGAACTCTAAGTCTTTCTTCAGTAACTTCACCGATGATCCGAATCCCTAAGCCTGGTCCTGGGAAGGGTTGACGCCAGACGATCTCCTCCGGAAGGCCAAGAAGTGCGCCTACTTCTCGAACCTCATCCTTGAAGAGGGCACGAAGCGGCTCGATCAGTTTGAATTGAAGGTCTTCTGGAAGTCCACCGACATTGTGGTGTGACTTGATATTCGCAGTTCCCGTTCCACCGCCAGATTCGACGATATCGGGATAGAGCGTTCCCTGTACTAAGTATTCGACCTTTTCGTTAGCAGAGATCTCATTCGCAGCTGATTCGAATGCGCGGATGAATTCCCTTCCGATGATCTTTCGCTTCGTCTCTGGATCAGTGACCCCTGATAGAGCGTCGAGAAATCGCTTCTTCTCATCCACGACGACGAGTCGCACCCCTGTTGCCTTGACGAAGTCTTTCTCTACTTGCTCCGCCTCTCCCTCGCGAAGTAGGCCATGATCGACGAAGACGCAAGTGAGTTGC
>JBJTGO010000206.1:0-2742 GCA_046093985.1 Actinomycetota bacterium | reverse complement strand
CCTTTGTATCCAAAGATCGGTTTGCGACTAAAGACCGGAAGAATCTCGGAAGCGATTCCGAAGAATGGCAAGGCAAGGATGTAGACCTCGGGATGGCCGAAGAACCAGAAGATGTGCTGCCAGAGAAGTGCACCACCATTTGCCGGGTCGAAGACATGAGAGCCGAAGAGGCGATCCGATTCAAGGGCAAGGAGCGCTGCTGCAAGAGGTGGGAAGGCGAGCAAGATCAGGATCGAAGTGAGCATCACGTTCCAGGTGAAGATCGACATGCGAAACATCGTCATACCTGGAGCTCGCATCGTGAAGATTGTGGTGAGGAAGTTGACTCCACCAAGGATCGTTCCAAGACCGCTTACTGCAAGTCCTACGATCCAAAGGTCCGATCCGATTCCAGGTGAGTATTCAACTCTCGAAAGTGGCGCATATGCAGTCCAACCGAACGATGCCGCACCACCGGGAGCCAAGAAACCGGCTGTCGCCATGATGCTGCCGAAGAAGTAGAGCCAGTACGAGAGCATGTTCATGCGTGGGAAGGCGACATCCGCAGCACCTATCTGCAACGGCATGATCACATTGGCGAAGCCGACGAAGAGTGGCGTCGCGAACATCAGAAGCATGATGGTTCCGTGCATGGTGAAGAACTGGTTGTACTGCTCGACGCTCATGAATTGAAGGCCTGGTCGAGTCAGCTCTGCTCGCATGAAGAGCGCGAGGATTCCAGCGATCAGGAACCATGCGAACGAGGTGACCAAGTACATATGGCCGATCGTCTTGTGGTCGGTGGTGGTCAGGAGCTTTCGGATCGTCTTGCCCTTGGAGGTGGGAGCAAGGTGTGGAGCGCGATTTGTCATCTCGAGCCCAACTTCTGGGCGGGTCGCGAAGGTCGTCATGCGTTGGCTCCCTGCTTCAACGATTCGAGGTAGGCGCGGTATTCGCTCACTGTCACAACTTTCACGTCAAAGAGCATCTGAGAGTGTTGGCGACCACAGAGGATGTTGCATCGGCCGGGATATGTTCCGGTCTTCTGTGCCGTGAACTCGATCTGATTCTCAACGCCAGGGATGTTCTGAATCTGAATCATGAAGGCCGGTACCCAGAATCCATGGACTACATCACTCGCTGTGATCTTGAAACGAACCTTCTCCCCCACTGGCATGTAGAGAGTTGGTGGATTGGCAGGCGTGCCGGTCACGGTGGTGCCAGGCCCCGCATCTTTGTAGGTGAATTGCCATGACCACTGGATTGCATTGACGGTGATGTCATGGACCGTCTCACTCTGACTTGTCGTCGGAGTGACTTCCTTCAATTCATTCTGCGCCTTTGCAGTGTAAGCAAAGAGAACTGCCACGATGATGAATGGAATGACGGTGTAGGCAATCTCAACGGGGATGTTGTACTGGGTCTGTTTAGGGAACTCTTCGTTCTTCTTCCGATGGAAGACGATCGGCCAGACGATCAAGATCAGAGTGATGAGACCGACGATGGCGGCAGCAAGCCAGGAACCTTCCCAAAGGCCCATTGAGATGTCATTGACGCTCGATAGTCCCGACTCGAATCCGAATCCTCGGAGCGAATCCATCGAGCATCCGCTCATCAGAAGGAGTGAGGCTGCGATCAGCGCCAGAGCAGAGGCCTTGAAGGCGGGTCGAAGCATGGGCAAAGAATATCGACCCGAACGGCGACACCATGAGCCTACGAGTAGGGTTATTCGGGTGTCGCCGGTCACAACTGCCTCTCATGATGATTCTCGCTCTCTGTTGAGTCGGAATTTTCAGGAGTTAGTTCCGCCCAATTCCAAAGATTTCAAATTCCTCGATCTGGCGTTTTCGCTTGGGGATAGCGACCCGAGGTGGAGCTTCGGTCCTGGCGGTGAGAATGCGCTCCGGTTGCAAAGATCATTAGAAACGATCGCCACTGCTTGGGGTATCCCCGCTTCAAACCTGACTTTCCACGCAGATCGATATCTCGCCTTCTACCTTGCGATCCATGGCGCCGTGATTGCCAACCACTTCCCATCCCTCTCCTTCAGTCCGATCGACAAGAAGGAAGTTCTCGCAATCGTCGAGGGTTTTTCGGGCTCACTCACTCGCCATCACTACCACCTTGGAATCGATGGGATCTTCGACGCTTCAGGAAGACCAGATTCGCTTCACATCTTCCAATTGAGAAATGGTGAAACCGGAATCAGCCAGTATGAGCTTCCGGACGGTGCCGTGATCATCGATGCCACCAGCGCCCTTCCTGGCGATCTCGACCGTTTCGACCTTTCGACAAAGGCATGGCACGCCATCGTCCTCGACGCATCGAGTTGGGGTGGGCCTCGTGGCCTCTACGCCCTCGCCATCAATCCCGCATTCCATTGGCGAAACCCACTTCCCACACTCGACACATCGATGCCGACATTCGGTGCGAACTACGGGCTCACCATCCTTGCAGCCCTCGAGTTGGAGGCCTTTTTAGAAAACGACCATCAAGCGATTGCGCAAATCAATGAGCGCATCAGAGAGATCATCGCTCAGGTCGGCGATGTAGATATCGCAGGGAGGGATACGCGGGATCGACACTCACTCTCCTTCCTCTATACCGAGAGCGAGGAGTTACAACGCGCGCTTTTCACGCAAGGTTTCCTCTTCGACTCTGGTTCTGCCTGTTCCTCCTCTCAACTCGAGCCGAGTCACGTCCTCACTCGCATGGGACTTCTCAGTCAGGGAAATGTGCGGATCCGATTGCGCCCCGAGAATC
>JBJTGO010000205.1:0-14143 GCA_046093985.1 Actinomycetota bacterium | reverse complement strand
AGTATTGATGCAATAGGTTGAATGCAGGTACTGAATCCAGTTTTTGACTAGCTAGCCGAGACTTCTTCCATGCAAAAGCTTGATCAAACGGACAATGAGTTTGTCAGCGAAAGCGCTGCGTCGGAATGTGGTGAAGTGAAGAGGCAATTGGAAGCGGGCTTGGACCGTCGACTTCGGATAGGTGAATTCGAAGAGACCTTCAGGGCCATGAATCCGCCCGTAGCCACTCTCTTTGATCCCACCGAAGGGAACGGAGGCCACGGCCGCGAATGAGATGACGCTATTGATTGAGACCATTCCAGAGGCGATCCGCGCTGCAATCGTCTCGCCATTTCGCTTGGAGAAGACGGCAGCGCCGAGTCCATAACGAGTTGCATTGGTTCGATCGATCGCATCCTCCATATCGTGCACCCGATTGATGACGAGGGTCGGACCGAAGGTCTCCTCCTGGACTGCACTTGAACTCTCGTCGAGATCGGTGATGATCACAGGCGAGACATATCGTTCGCCGACGGAGTCGGTGCCACCAAGTCGGAAGGTGCCACCACTCTTCTTTGCGTCCTCAAGATGGCTTGAGATCACCTTCAATTGAGATGGCATCGTGGCAGGACCATAGTTCTTGCCCATCTCTACGCCCTTTGCTAATTCGACGATCTCTGTGATGAATCGCTCGGCGATCGCATCGTGGACATAGACGCGCTCTGCGCCGATGCAGGTCTGTCCAGCATTCGACATCGCAGACCAGAGCGTGTTCTCAGCAGCGAGTTTGATATCTGCATCGCGGTCGACAATTACTGCATCCTTACCGCCACACTCCAAGACCACTGGTGTCATCCGCTCGGCACAGGAGGCGGCGACCTTCTTCGCGGTGCGAGTCGATCCAGTGAATGCGACTTTGTCGACTGCGCTCTCTGTGAGGAACTTCCCGGTCTCTGGAAGCCCTGGTACGACAGTGAAGAGATCGGCAATGGGTGAAACGTGAGCGAATGATTCTGCAAGCCATACTGCGACACCTGGTGTGTATTCACTCGGTTTCACAACGACAGCATTTCCAGCAGCTAAGGCATATGCGATCGATCCCATCGGCGTGAAGACCGGGTAGTTCCACGGCCCAATCACTCCGACCACGCCATAAGGTTTGCGCTCGACGGTGGCGCGCATATTGAGCATCAAAAGACCCGGGCGACGACGTTGTGGCGCAAGGACGTACTCGAAGTTCTTGGCGGCCCAAGCAAGGTGTCCGATTGCAAGTGTGAATTCAAGGGTGGCATCGGATACAGGTTTTCCGGTCTCCTCGAAGACCCACTTAGCCCCTTCATCGATGTGATCCGTCAGGTACTTTGCCCACTTCAAAAGGACGCGCTTTCGTGCACGCGATCCCAAAGATTGCCACTGCATCGCTGCAATCTTCGCGCGATCTACGGCGCGTTCGACATCCTCACGAGAGGAGTTGGGATAGCGAGAGACTTCGAGACCAGTTGCAGGATTGATCGTGCTGAATGAATCCGGGCTCACAAGCAGAGATACTATGCCTCGTGTCCGAGAATGTGCATAAGGAGATCATCAGACCAAGTACGGTCTTACCCGCAAAGCGTGAAGTGATCAGAATCCGCACCGCAGACGGCCTCTCATTGATCGGTGAGGTAGCGACTCCACTTGGTCCCGTCACTCCAATCACTCCATTTGCTCCAATTGCTGGGACCCTTCTCACCCTTCATCCGCTTCCAACGCATGGCGGGATGATGGATAGCCACCTCCTTGCTAAGGCTGCCAATCGACTCCCCGCGATGGCTGGGATCCGTGTCGTTAGATTCAATACTCGCGGCACAGAGAGCGCTCTTGGAAAGAGTGAAGGGGAGTTCGGTGGTGGCGAGAGCGAAAGACTCGATGTCGAAGCGGCGATTGAATTCGTAACGAAGAACTTCCCTGATGAACCGTTATGGGTTCTGGGTTGGTCCTTCGGAACTGATCTCGCGCTCCGTTATGCACGTGATTCAAAGGTGAGCGGGCTCATCCTCTTGAGTCCACCACTTCGCACCACGAGTGAAGAAGACCTTCACTTCTGGGCGAAGGATGGGCGAGATGTGATTGCGCTCATCCCAGAGTTCGATGACTATCTACCGCCGAAGGAAGCGCGTGAGCGATTCAAGGCGATCCCACAACTTACATTCATTCCGGTCGAAGGGGCGAAGCATCTCTGGGTGGGGGAGCCTGCCGTCTACCGAGTCCTTAGTGAGATCGTGAAGGTGATGAAGAAGGACGCACTTCCACTTCCGACTGAATACTGAAGTACGGAGCTAACTGCGATCGCTCTTCGGGAAGACGACCTCTTCGAGGATCAAGAGGAGCGCTGCTGCTAAGGGAACCGCGAGAATCGCACCTACAAGACCAAACAAGGTGGAGCCAAGGAGCGCAGCGATGATGGTCACGATGCCAGGGATCGAGAGTGACCGCTTCATGATTCGCGGGACGACGAGGTAATTCTCGACCTGTTGATAGATGGTGTAGCCGAGTAACGCTGCAAGGGCCGTTCCTGGAGAGACGGTGAGTGCAACAAGAGTGAAGATCGTGACGCCGATGAAGTGGCCGACAAGTGGGATCAGACCGGCAAAGAAGACCACCATGCCGAGCGCTGCTGCATAGGGGATCTTGATGAGGAGTCCAAAACCTGTGATGAAGAGTGCGGCAGTCGCTGCGATCAGGATCTGGCTTCCGACGAAGACTCCAATTCGATACGTGATGGCATCGCCGATCGCGCTCACTCGCTCACGCCGAGAGGCCGGGGCGAGGCGATAGAGGACTTGAAGGAACTTCGGTAGCGCTGCCATGAAATAGAGCGTGAGTACGAAGACGGTGAGAAGTGCGAATGTCCCAGAGATGACGGTCCGACCGACCCCGATCACGCCGCCAAAGAGAGTGGTGAAGAGCTGACCATCGGCGACCGAATCCGTAGCCCACTTTTCGAGGTTATCGACGATCCCATACTCCTCATTGATCGAAGCAATCTGTCGGTTATTGGTCAACTCTCCGATCGTCTCCGGCAATGTATTGATGAAACTTTCGACCTGCTTGATCACGGGTGGAATGACAAGCCATGAGAAGAGCCCTGCTGTTGCGACCACCGAGATCGCCACAGTTGCGATTGCAGCGACTCTCTTCATTCCGCGTTTGATCTGGAATTCGATCAATGGGTTGAGTCCTGCAGCAAGGAAGATCGAGATGATCAGAAGGATGAAGACATTGCTCGCTGATGCAAGCGCTCGCAAGAGCGTGATCGCAACGAGAGCGCCACTGGCTGCAAGGAATCCAAAATAGAAAGGGTGAGATGTGTTGATGGGACGTCCTGGTGTGCCGAGCGAGATTGGATCGCTAACGACCTCTTTCTTTCGTACTTTCTTTTGTTCCGCCACATCTGCCATCTTAGAGTCAATTCTTCGACGCACTTGGTTACTCGCTAGGATCGTCGCGTGCCGAACTCGCCATCCTCACTCAACATCAGAGGACTCGGCGAAGAGATCGCATCTTTGTCACATCTTCCAAGGTCGACTCCCCTTGAGCAGTGGCCGGAGGATCCGACCCTTGCCCTACAACGCGGTATCTCGCGCCACGTCGTCCGCCTGGTTCGAGCACCAGGGAGCGAAGAGGATGAGATCTATGCGGTCAAAGAGACCATTCCAGAGATTGCAGAGCGCGAATATCAGATTCTTCGAGAGTTGAGTCATCGAGGCGCCCCGGCGGTCGAACCTGTAGCTGTGGTCGAAGGGCGTAGTGAGGGAGAGGGCCATGGCGAGAATGATGAGTTACCCGCTGCACTGGTCACTCGATTCCTTCCCTTCTCCTCTCCCTATCGTGTGATCTTGAGTGGAGCCCTGGGTGGGAAAGTCACTGGCTTTGAGATCGAGAATATGGCGAGCGCACTCGCACTCCTTCTAGTCAGGCTTCATCTCTTAGGTTTCTGGTGGGGCGATTGTTCACTCTCGAACACTCTCTTTCGCCGCGATGCCGATAGTTTCGCTGCATATCTAGTCGATGCCGAGACTGGCGAGTTTCACCAGAGCCTTAGCAAGGGTCAACGCGAACATGATCTCGAGATCGCACACTTCAATGTCGCTGCTGAACTTGAGGACATCTCGCTATCCGATGTCATCTACCCAGGACTTGATCCCATTCGTGCAAGCGATGCAGTGATCCGCCGTTATCGAAGGCTCTGGAGCGCGATCACAGAACCTCGCTCCCTCGATGCAAGCGATCGCCAAGCAGTCGAACGCGCGATGCGCACCGTCCAGGACCTTGGCTTCGCCGTGGAAGAGGTGGAGATCTCCTACGATGAAGATGGTCAACATCTCAACTTCACACCGAAGGTCGTCGCTGCCGACTATCACAAGGTCCGTGTCTTCAATTTGATGGGAATCCATGTCGAAGAGGTGCAGGCGAAGAGGTTGCTCGCCTCCTTCGACCGCTATTACTCACGCATTCAAGAACCTCGTCCCGCTCGTGAAGAGGCTGCGAAAGTCTGGCTGGAGCAGGTCTTCCACCATGTCGTCGGTCAGGTTCCCACTTCACTTCGTGGCAGGATCGAAGATGCGCAGCTTTTTCACGAAGTCTTAGAACATCGTTGGTACTTAGGCGAGAAAGCGGGTCGAGATGTTGGTCTCGAGTTTGCGACCTCGGATTACATCGCCTCGATTCTGCCGTCGCGTATGGATTCTGGGACTCTCAGCAACGCTACCCAGTAGCGCTGCGCATTCTGCGATCTTGGGAAGCTGAGAGAGGTACAGGTCACATCAAAGTGAGCGAATCACTCCGGCAGGGGTGAAGGATGCGAGTTCCAGGCGAGAAAGTTGAGAGAATGGGGCAGTGAGTATTCCTGGCATGGGAAATCAAAAATTCGGCAGCCTCCCGAAAGGCTTCGGTCGTGCTGTCGACCTTTCATCCCTTGCTCGGCCAGCCTCATCGCCAACTGCACCGACATCCTCTGGTGCGACCGCCTCTACTGGCTCCAGCGTCATCGTCGATGTCACCGAGAATAATCTCGTCTCTGACTTCATCGACTACAGCAAGAAGGCGCCAGCATTCATCTTCATCTGGTCGGCGCGAGCGAAAGGTTCGCGCGAGATGCTCGACACTCTCGACCGATTAGCGCAACGCGACAACGGAGCATGGCGTCTTGGAGCGATCTCCTTCGATACTCAACCAGAACTGGCATCAGCACTTCGCGTCACTGCAATCCCGGCCGCGGTCGCGCTCATCAATGAACAGGTGCTTCCGATCCCACAATTGCCACCTGAGGAAGCATCGCTTCGCCTGATGATCAATCGAATCCTTGAAGTCGCAGAGCAACAAGGCTTGAAGATCTCGCGAGACGGCACTGCCGGCGCCTTGAATAGCGAAGCACCGCTTGAGAGCGAGCCGGAAGAGGATGAGGCCTACGGCGCGATCGAACGTGGCGACTTCGTTGCGGCGGCGGGTGCCTATAAGAAGCTCCTTGCTAGAAAGCCGAACGATCCACTTGCGATGCAGGCGCTAGCGCAATGTGAATTGATGATCCGCACATCATCGACCGATCCCAAGAAGGCGATTGCTGATGCATCCGAAAGCCCTGATGACCTCGATCTGGTGATCAAGGCGAGCGATGTGGAAGTCGCAATGGGTCAGTTGGAGAGAGCATTCACGCGCCTGATCACCTTTATCAAGAACCATCCGGGGGATGAAAGGAAGCGAGCAAGGGAGCATCTCTTGACCCTCTTCTCTGTCATCCCACCGGAGGATCCGATCCTTCTCAAGGCGCGGAGAGATCTAGCGAGCGCACTCTTTTGAGAAACTTCCCGCGAAAAGAGCGACTCGCGCTCACCACACTTTTCTATTCTTTCGGATTCTTCGTCATGGCTTTGGCGCCGCGATTTCCTGATCTCAAAACCAACCTTGGCGTCACCTACGGAACTTTCGGCACATTGGTCGGCGTCGGCACTTTAGGTGCTTTCACTGCGCTCATGACGATGGGTCACATCATCCATAAGGTCGGCACCTTCCCAGTGCTCTTTGGAAGCACGCTCTCCATGATCACCATGTTCGTGATCGTCGCTAACACCTCGAGCCCTCTTGTCTTCCTCATAGCGAATGTCGCATTCGGAATGTCATGGGCCTCGTATCACATCTCGGTCAACACGCAATCACTCCACCAACAGAAGGCGTACGGCGCCAATGTCCTTCCATTCCTCCACGGCATGTGGACGACAGGTGCGGTGACGACCGCGATCCTTGCTGCCATCATCGCCGACTTCGTCGATTTCAAAGTGCATATGAATATCGTTGCCGCTATCTCTGCAGTGGTTCTTCTGTCGACGATCTGGTGGATGCGTCCACTCTGTATCCCGGCATCAGAGGTTCATGATGAAGATGGAGCAATCGGATTCGTGAAGATGATCAAGTCCTTTCGAATCGATTGGACGCTCTCGGCCGCCTATATGTCCGTTCTCGCCGTGGAAGTGGCGGTCGGTGATTGGGGCGCGCTCTTTAGTCGCGATGTCCTTGGCGTGAGCAAGGGAAATGCGATCTATCCCTACATCGTCTTTATGTCAGCGATGATCATCGGCAGAGTCGGCTTCCAGCGCGTCATGAGTGGTCGAGATGAGATCAAAGTGGTCAAGTCCTTCATCATCTATGGCGGCATCCTCTTCACCGGTTTCATCTCATTGACTCCCGTTGTGATGGATTATTCGACCGATCTTGCTTTCACACTCTTGCTACTTGGTCTCTTTGCTGGCGGTCTTGGATCTTCATTCCTCGGCCCCTATCTCTTCTCCCACACTGCACGGCGAAGCCCCCGCCCCGATAGCGTCGCACTTGCCGAGTTGAGCGCTACCAATACCGCTCTCACCTTCCTCTTCAAACTCGTCATCGCATGGATCGCTGAAGCAGCAGGACTTGTGGTCGCGCTCTTGATACCTGGAGTGCTCTTCTTCATCGTTGCCTTCTACATCAAGAAGATCTTGGTGACGACTTCGAAGCCAGCGGCGTAACGGAGTTAGCCTCGAGCAAACCAGAGCGTTGCAAGAGGCGGCAAGGCAATCTCAAGGTAGTCATCACCCTCAGAAACAGTGAGAGCTCCTTGATTCCTCATCCCAGTGCCACCGAATTCCATCGCGTCACTGTTGAAGATCTCGCGCCAAGAGGCCTTTGAGTCACTTAGACCCGCTGTGGGGATTCGATAGTGATGATGAGGGACGGGTGAGAAATTAGTGACTGAGATGATCTCCTCACCACGCCCTGATTTTCTAAGGAATGCAAGGGTGTTTCCTTCTGCATCGCCACCGACCAGCCATTGGAATCCCGCTGGCGAATCATCAAGATCCCAGAGCGCTGCGCTCTCTCGATAACTTTGATTGAGAGCGCGAATCGTCTTCTGGATTTGAGCATGTTCGTCATATTGGGTGAGGTGCCAATCAAGTGATCTCGATTCACTCCACTCGTCATTCTGCGCGAACTCATCGCCCATGAAGATCAACTGCTTACCTGGATGAGCCCACATGTAGCCATAGAGGGCGCGAAGGGTGGCCATCTTCTGCCATCGATCGCCAGGGAACTTGTTGACTAAAGAACCTTTCCCATGGACAACCTCGTCATGGGAGAGCGGAAGGATGTAATTCTCACTCCACGCGTAGAGGATGGAGAAGGTGATCTCGTTGTGGTGATGTTGTCGATGAACGGCCTCACGTTCTAGATAGTGCAAGGTGTCGTGCTCCATCCCATATTCCACTTGAAGCCGAAGCCAAGTCCGCCATCGATAGTCGGCCGAGTCACTCCTGCCCATGCCGTAGATTCCTCAGCGATCATCATCACACCAGGAAAGTCCCGATAGGCAAGGGCTGTCGTCTCTTGAAGGAAGCGAACCGCCTCCCAATTCTCACGCCCCCCGCCCTCATTTGGTAGCCACTCGCCATCTTTACGCGAATAATCGAGATAAAGCATCGATGCGACGGCATCGACACGAAGTCCATCTATATGTCACTCGTGGAGCCAGTAGAGAGCGCTTGCAACGAGGAAGTTTCGCACTTCATTACGGCCATAGTTGAAGATGAGAGTTCCCCAATCGGGATGCTCGCCCTTTCGTGGATCTTCATGTTCGTAGAGCGCGGTGCCATCAAATCGCGCAAGCGCCCATTCATCTTTCGGAAAGTGTGCTGGGACCCAGTCGAGGATTACTCCGATACCGAGCGAATGGAGATGATCGATCAAGAACTTGAAATCGTCGGGAGTTCCAAAGCGTGATGTTGGAGCGAAGTAGGAGGTGACTTGATAGCCCCAAGAAGGGGAGTAAGGATGTTCCGCTACCGGCATCAACTCGACATGGGTAAAGCCCTGTTCGATCACGTATTCCCCGAGTCGGATCGCTACTTCAAGATAGGAAAGTCCTGGGCGCCACGAGCCGAGATGCACCTCATAGATCGATACCGGCGAGCGCCATGGTTGGAACTGAGTTCGCTGACGCATCCATTCGCCATCTCGCCACTCATATTCACTTCGCCAGATCACAGATGCGGTGAGAGGTGGAATCTCCGTTGCCTGCGCCATGGGATCTGCGTGATCGACCCATCGACCATCTTTGCCATGGATCGCGAATTTGTAGCGCGATCCCTTACCGATTCCGGGAATCGATATCTCCCAGATGCCACTTTCACCGAGAGAGCGCATGGGATGGGTAGAACGATCCCAAAAGTTATGATCACCGATCAGTGAGATGGCGCGAGCGTTAGGTGCCCAGACTCGAAACCGAGTACCGATCAATACCCCCTGTGCATCGCGCTCTTCATGAGCTCCCAAGAAATCCCAGAGCCGCTCATGTCGCCCTTCTCCGATCAGGTGGAGATCCAATTCACCCACTGATCACCGCCTTATCGAAAGGGTAGGGAGATTGACCACGAGATCACGCGAGGGTACAGATCAGCGCAGTTCGGCCATAAGGGGCAGAGCCACTCTTCTCGCTCGGGTCGATGCGGACCCTCGTGGAGCGATTCCAACTATGGCGCCTTCCATCGAGTTGATCGATCACGTCGAAGGTCTCCTTCTCCATCCCTAAGACCCACATCTCCCAATCGATCTTCGCTTCGACCACCTTTGATGGATCGAGATTGATCACGATAAAGACCAGGTCATCTCCTTCTCGCTTCGAATAAGCGATGACATCGGCCGAGTCGGTGGGATGGAAGTGAAGGTTTCGAAGCCTTCGAAGCGCAGGATGTTCTCGTCGAATCTCATTGAGTCGAGTGATCAGTGGAGTGAGAGTCTTTCCACTCTTCTCTGCGCCATCCCAATCACGCACCTTGATCTCGTATTTCTCAGAGTCGAGGTACTCCTCTTTCCCGTCTCCGAGCGGGGTATGTTCGAAGAGTTCGTAACCGGCATACATCCCCCAGGAGGGCGTCATCGTCGCGGCAAGGATCGCGCGCATTGCAAAGACGCTTGGATCTCCGCTCTGAAGATGGAAGGGGAGGATGTCAGGGGTATTGACCCAGAAATTCGGCCTGAAGAAGTGCGCTGTCTGATGTGCTACCTCGCGACCGTATTCGATCAATTCATCCTTACGTACGCGCCAGGTGAAGTAGGTATAGGACTGGTGAAAGCCGGCCTTGCCTAGCGCATGCATCATCGGTGGGCGAGTGAATGCCTCGGAGAGGAAGATGATCTCAGGGTGCTCGCGATTGATATCTGCGATCAACTCCTGCCAGAAGTGAACTGGCTTGGTATGTGGGTTATCGACCCGAAAGAGTGTGACCCCTTGATCGATCCAATGTTTGATGATGCGGCGAACTTCGGTAAAGAGGCTTCGATAGTCGTTGTCGAAGTTGATCGGGTAGATATCTTGATATTTCTTGGGAGGATTTTCGGCATATGCAATCGTGCCATCAGCGCGCTTGGTGAAGAACTCCTCATTGCTCTTGACCCATGGGTGATCGGGCGATGCCTGTAGAGCCAAGTCGAGCGCGACTTCGATACCAAGGGAGCGTGCGCTCTTTACAAAGTCCTGGAAATCTTTGAGCGTTCCGAGTTCCGGATTGATCGCATCGTGGCCACCATCGTTATTGCCGATACCCCATGGCACACCAGGGTCATCCTTTGTGGCAGTGAGGGCATTGTTCTTTCCCTTGCGATGTGAGTGACCGATCGGATGAATAGGAGGGATATAGAGGACATCGAAGCCCATCTTCGCAATTGCAGGTAGGCGTTTGGCTGCGCTCTGGAAATTTCCTGAACTTACTTTGCCCGCCTTATCGACGCTCGCTCCTTCACTTCGAGGGAAGAACTCGTACCAACTTCCGACGAGGGCGCGCTCTCGATCAACTTGAACCGGGAAGCGCTCAGAAAGGCTTTCGATCTCGCCGCTTCTAGCTGCGATTGCGAAGTGCCAAAGTCCGATTCCGTTTGCGCTCAATTCCATCTCGAAACGGTCTGGAACCCCGAAGACTGAACGCATCACTTCGCGAGCAAAGAGCTTGCCAGCAGGGTCGTAGAGGAGGGCTGATACCTCTAACTTCTCATGCCCTTCACGAATCACTGTCGCGGAGACAGTGAACTTCTCATGCGGGATCGCTTTGATTCCGACGAATTGCCGGCCGAAGTAGACGGTCGGCGCGACATCGATGATCGGCAAGCGACCGATCATCCAGATCCTTCCGTGTTCCCAGCATCAGCAGCAGCGACATCATCGAGTTTGTATCGCTCAAGCGCCTTCCTCAAGACTTTCGCTTTGAGATCTCCGATGCGGACCATCTGAGTCAGGGTTGCGACCACGATCGACTCGGCATCGACTTTGAAGTGGCGGCGAAGTGCGCCGCGGGTATCGGAGAGACCGAAGCCATCTGTTCCAAGTGAGAGGAAAGGTTTACCAGTCCACTGTGCGATCTGATCTTGGACTGCGCGCATGTAATCACTGACTGCGACAACCGGGCCGTCATAGCGTGAAAGTGCGGATGTGAGGTAGGAAGTTCGCTTCGAATCTGGATGGAGGAGATTGTGGCGATCGACCTCAAGTCCATCGCGACGCAATTCGTTCCATGAGGTGACTGAGAAGACATTGGCCGCAACCCGCCACTCTTCCTGGAGCATCTTCTGTGCCTTGAGAGCCGCATTGAGCGCGACGCCTGAAGCGAGGATATTCACTCTGCGACTGCCACGCGGTGCTTTCGAGTAGAGATAGATCCCTTTGAGAAGTCCATCGACATCGAGATTCTCTGGCTCTGCGGGTTGGAGATAGGGCTCGTTGTAGACGGTGAGGTAATACATGATGTTCTCGCTCTTTTCACCATACATACGGCGAAGACCATCTTTGACGATATGTCCAACTTCGAAGGCGAATCCAGGGTCATAGGCGACGATCGCTGGATTAGTGGAGGCGAGAAGATGTGAATGGCCATCCTCATGTTGGAGTCCCTCACCATTGAGCGTGGTCCGTCCTGCCGTTGCACCCATGATGAAACCGCGAGCCATCTGATCTGCTGCAGCCCAGAATGCGTCACCGGTTCTTTGGAATCCGAACATCGAATAGAAGATATAGACCGGGATCATCGGTTCACCGTGGGTGGAGTAAGAAGTACCAACTGCTGTGAATGATGCGGTGGAACCGGCTTCGTTGATTCCCTCATGCAAGATCACGCCATCGGTTGCCTCTTTGTAGGAGAGCATCAATTCACGATCGACCGAGGTGTAGCGCTGACCATGCGGCGAGTAGATCTTCATCGTCGGGAAGAGGGAGTCCATTCCGAAGGTGCGAGCCTCATCAGGAATGATGGGAACGATTCGTGAACCGAGCCCTTCCGCTTTAGTGAGGTCTTTGAGCAATCGGACGAAGGCCATCGTGGTGGCGACCTCTTGATTACCCGAGCCGCGTTTGACCACTTCGTAATGCGAATCTGCAGGCATCGGAAGGGGTTTGGAGGCGTTACGTCGCTTCGGCAATGATCCACCGAGTTCTCGGCGACGATCCATCATGTACTGGTATTCCTCGGAATCCTTACCTGGGTGGTAGTACGGCGGCAGATATGGATCGAGTTTCTCGTCAGCGATCGGGATGAAGAGACGATCGCGGAATTCCTTGATGTCATCAAGGGTCATCTTCTTCATCTGATGCGTCGAATTTCGTGACTCGAAGTGAGATCCGAGCGTCCAACCTTTGATCGTCTTAGCGAGGATCACCGTTGGGCGACCTTGATGGGAAACCGCCGATGCATATGCGGCATAGAGCTTCTGGTAGTCGTGACCGCCGCGCTTCAAGTTCCAGATCTGGTCATCACTCCATCCGGCGACCATCGACGCAGTCCTTGGATCCTTACCAAAGAAGTTCTGACGCACATATGCGCCATCTTCTGCCTTGAATGTCTGGAAGTCACCGTCGGGGGTGCGATTCATCAACTCGACGAGTGCGCCATCGCGATCCTTTGCAAAGAGCTCATCCCATTCACGGCCCCAGACCACTTTGAGCACGTTCCACCCAGCGCCGCCGAAGAGCGCTTCCAGCTCTTGGATGATCTTGCCGTTTCCTCGGACCGGTCCATCGAGACGCTGGAGATTGCAATTGACGACGAAGACAAGGTTGTCGAGACCTTCACGCGCTGCGAAGGAGAGTGCAGATACTGACTCCGGCTCATCCATCTCACCATCACCGAGGAATGCCCAGACTCGTTGGTCACTGGTGTCCTTGATGCCACGGTTATGGAGATAGCGATTGAAGCGCGCCTGATAGATCGCGTTGATCGGCCCCAGTCCCATAGAGACCGTTGGGAACTCCCAGAACTCTGGCATCAATCGTGGATGCGGATAGGAGGAGAGTCCGCCAGCGGAATGCGAAAGTTCTTGTCGGAAACCATCAAGTTGAGCTTCGCTCAAGCGACCTTCGAGGAAGGCGCGTGCATACATACCAGGGCTTGCGTGACCTTGGAAGAAGATCTGATCGCCACCACCAGCATGTTCCTTGCCGCGGAAGAAGTGATTGAAGCCGACCTCATACATCGCAGCAGAGGAAGCGAAAGTTGAGATATGTCCGCCGACTCCAACACCTGGTCGTTGCGCACGATGAACGAGAAGGGCTGCATTCCAACGGATGAAGGCGCGGATTCTGCGTTCGATCAACTCATCGCCAGGGAATTTCGGTTCACGCTCTGGCGGGATGGTGTTCATGTAATCGGTGACGCGAAGGGCGGGGACGTTGATCCCCTTCTCGTGCGCTCGCTTCAAGAGCGCGAGGGCGATGTATCGGGCGCGGTTTGGACCTGCGTTCTTGAGGACGGCATCGAAGGAGGCGTGCCATTCGGCGGTCTCGGTGGGATCGACATCGACGAGTTGGTCTATGACGTGGTCAGGAACCTCGTTGATCTCCGATGCGCTCACGGGGCCATCTTCCCAAGTGTTGAGCCACGCCCAAAATCGACCTGCGATGAGCGCTTGCCACCTTGCACTTCTCGGGTAAAGGGGGTGGACTTCTCCTGTGAATACGCCGACCGGCGCAGGGTCAGTTTCGATGCGTCTGGGAATCCAACCTGATTGGATGATTCTTGAGATCGGCTATGGCGATGACTCTGACGATTCCCTCCGCGCAGAGGTGGTCGCCACATGTGGCTCTCCACTCCTTGAGAATGACACCTCCGAAGTTGTCGATGCAGTGATCCTTTGGTGGCGCGATGGTGACGGGGATCTCGTCGACCAACTCGTCGACGCACTCACTTATCTCACTGAGAATGGTCCAATCTGGTTGATGACTCCTAAAGTAGGACGAGACGGTCATGTCGAAGCGAGCGAGATCCAGGATGCCGCGCCAACCGCTGGTCTAAGCGTCACCTCGACTATCCCTATCGCAAAGGATTGGATCGCAACGAAGATCGCTCCGCGCCATGCGAGCAAGACAGGTACGAACAAGAAGAAGTAAGAGCAGTTCAAAAGCACTCTCATAGAGAATAGGAAAGAAATGCAACTCGGTGATCTCGTCCCAGACTTTGAACTATCAAATCAACATGGTGAGAAGATCAAGCTCTCTTCCTATCGAGGAAAGAAGAACGTCGTCATCGTCTTCTATCCGGCTGCATTCACAGGGACTTGTACCGGAGAGCTCTGCGCACTTCGTGATGATCTCGCCGCTTTCAACAACGAGAAGATC
>JBJTGO010000204.1:0-2428 GCA_046093985.1 Actinomycetota bacterium | reverse complement strand
TCACGTTACTTGTGTTTGTATTCGCTATCGTGGGTTTACTTCCGCTTACGCGAGACCTCGCAGTTTTAGGCTAACGACTCTATCCGAAGGGCAGAAAAATCGAAAACGTCGCACGCACCAATGAACCACGAGAGCACTCACATAAAGAGATCATGACCATCATGTCGGGCCTTATGACCGGCATACTGCTCGCAGCACTTGACCAGACCATCGTCTCCACAGCACTCAAGTCAATCGTCGAAGACTTCAACGGTCTCGAGCATTACACCTGGGTGGTCACGGCCTACCTCCTCACCTCGACTGCAGTCACTCCGCTCTACGGAAAGATCTCCGACATCTACGGACGAAGGCCGGTCTATCTCTTCGCAATCGGCACATTCCTACTCGGCTCCTTGCTCGCCGGTGCGGCAGCGTCCATGACCCAATTGATCCTCTTCCGCGCGATCCAAGGGATCGGAGCTGGCGGACTCTTCGCACTCTCCTTCATCATCATCGGCGACATCGTCTCGCCGCGCGAACGTGGCAAGTATCAAGGTCTCTTCGGTGCAGTCTGGGGCGTCTCCTCGGTCGCCGGTCCACTCCTCGGTGGATTCTTCGCCGATCAAGGCGAGATCCTTGGCGTCACAGGATGGCGATGGATCTTCTATATCAATATCCCGTTCGGCATCATCGCCCTTCTCGTCACATCATCTGTCCTTCATATCCCGCGGACCAATGTGAAACATGCGATCGACTATCTCGGTGCCCTCTTCATGGTGATCGGTGTAGCCGCAATACTCCTTGCCATCTCGGTGACCGGACCTGTCGATGGGTGGCTTCACCCGTACACGCTCTCCTACTTCGCCGTTGCGATCCTCTTCACCGCACTCTTCATCTGGTGGGAGGCGAAGGTGGAAGAGCCACTGCTGCCACTCCGCCTCTTCAAGAATCACACTTTCTCGCTGACCTCTGCAATCGGATTCATCATCGGTGCCGGAATGTTCGGTGCAATCGTCCTCCTTCCGCTCTATATGCAGGTCAATCTCCAGTACACACCGAGTGAGGCGGGTATCAGGCTCATCCCGATGATGCTTGGAATCGTCGCGATGGCAGTGACAAGCGGTCGACTGATCTCCAAGACCGGTAAGTACAAGCGCTTTCCAGTAGCGGGGATGGTGGTCCTGATGTTGGCCATGCTCCTCTTCACGACGATCAATAAGGAGATGCCGTACTGGCAGCTTGCGATCTATGCGATGTTGATGGGTATGGGAGTCGGTCTTTCGATGCAGACCATCGTGATCGCGCTTCAAAACGATGTCGAATATCGAGATATGGGTGTTGCGACAAGTTCCAACACCTTCTTTCGAAGTCTTGGCGCCTCGTTCGGTACTGCGATCTTCGGTACCGTCTTGACCAATAGATTCGTATCTGAAGTCGAGAAGAGCCTTCCTGCCGGAAGCGCACCAGATGCGATCTCAGGTGTCACCGAGAACACGGCGATCATCGCCACTTTGCCGGGCGAGATCCAACAGTTGATCTTCACCAGTTTCGATCGCGCCTTCTCACTCGTCTTCTGGATCGCACTCCCGTTGATTGCGATCGGATTCCTCTTGACCACGCGACTTCGTGAAAGGCCGCTACGCGAAAGTATCGATCGAGGGATGAGCGAGGCCGCAGGCTAAGAAGTGAAGACCCTCAAATCCCCTTTCGCAGGGTTCCCTCCTGCAGTCGCGGCTCTGACCACAGTTGGATTCTTCGTTGCGGTCGGATTCTCACTCGTCATCCCAGCGATCCCGATCTTCGCCTCCTCGTTTGGCGCAAGTGCGACTGCGATCGGTCTCGTGGTCAGCGCATTTGCAGTCGCACGCTTGGTCTCAGGACTCTTCGCTGGGCGATTGGTTGAAAGATTCGGTGAACGACTCGTCTTAGGAAGCGGCCTTGCCATGGTCGCGCTCTTCACCTTCATGACTGCACTCGCGCAGAGTTACAACCAACTCTTGATCTTTAGGACTGCCGGAGGTCTTGGCTCGGCGATGTTCTCTGTAGCTGCCGGTTCTCTCTTGCTCCGATCCGTCGATGAGACGCACCTCGGTCGCGCTCAGTCACTCTTCAATGGTGGCTTCTTGATGGGAGCGATCTTCGGTCCGGTATTCGGTGGAGTCTTGATGGGGATCTCGCTTCGAGCTCCATTCTTCATCTACACCGTGACTCTCCTTGTCGCAGCGACAATCGCACTCGTGCGCCTTACGCCGGATCGACTCGGGCATGAGAGTTCAAAGCCAGTCGTCGATGGCGTACCGATGCGAATTCGCGAAGCGCTACGCGTGAGCGACTATCGCGTCGCACTCGCGCTCTCCTTCCTCGGTAGTTGGGTCCTCTTCGGACTTCGCTCCTCCATAGTTCCGCTCTATGTGACGGAGGAGTTGGGAGCTACCGCATCTCTCTTAGG
>JBJTGO010000203.1:0-2765 GCA_046093985.1 Actinomycetota bacterium | reverse complement strand
ACTACTCCCCTCCTGGCCCCGACGGTGAGCGCGCTGCCAAGCCTTCCATCTCGTTTGAGCGCCTAGATGTCGACAAGGGTTTGGTGGATCTTCGACTCTCATCCGCAACACTCCCCATACCCGATCCAGTTGCAATCTTTGAGAACAAATCGGTCAACAAGAAGGGCTTCGAGGATGCGCTCATCGAATTGGCCGCATTGGTACTTGATGGCGGTGACCAAACATTTAGAGCATCCCACGACATCCTGAGGCGAACCCCACCTCGGTTGCGCTCTATGTCGCTCCCCACAGTCAATGAACTCCCTGAAGTCGGGTGGGAAGTGATCAGTGAAATCGCGTCTGATCTTGATGAGTCTTACTTCGTGATTCAGGGTCCGCCTGGAACCGGCAAGACCTACTCATCCGCCAAGGCAATCCTTCAACTGATTCGTAACGGAAATCGAATTGGAATTGCCGCCAACACACACAGTGCCGTGGAACAGCTCTTGTCGGAGATTGCTGACCATGCTGGAGACTTTGGGTTCAACAGGGAGGCTCCACTCAAGATCCTGCACAAACCACGCGATGGCGTCGACTCCGCCTTCGAATCCCCCACTAGCTCAGTCACCGTCACCGCCAAGACCGATAACGCCAAAGTCAGCGTTGAAACCTCTCACCACGACATCGTTGCGGGCACAAGCTTTCTCTTTACAAGTTCAGCGATGCGGAGGAAGGTCGACATCTTGTTCATTGATGAAGCCGGACAACTCTCGCTCGCAGACACCCTGGGTGCGTCGCTTTCCGCCACCAATGTCGTGCTAGTCGGTGATCCACAACAACTGAAACAACCCACGAAGGCTGCTCACCCAGGCAAATCTGGTCTTTCTGGTCTCGAGTACATCAATCAAGAGTTCGACGTAGTGCCGCCAGATTTCGGCGTGCTGCTCAACGTCACCCGGAGAATGCACCCTGTAATCAACACATTCATCTCTGAACAGGTATACGAAAGCAAACTACACTCGGAGAGTTCCTGCACGAAGCAGCAGATTGGTGGCGATGATCACTTTGCCGGTGCTGGCCTACGTTGGGTGCCTGTCGGTCACACCGGACGTTCGACCTACTCACCAGAGGAGTGTGACGTCGTTGTCGATCTCTATTTTCGGATGATCGGAAGATCGTTAACCAACAAAGATGGCTTATCTCGTTCGATGACCAGTGAAGATCTATTCGTCATCGCGCCATACAACCACCAGACCCATAAGCTTCGACAAGGTTTGCTGAGTCACCCTGATGCAGCCCGTCAGGGGATAACTGAAGAGCTCGTCAAGAGGCGAGTTGGCACCGTTGACAAAGCACAGGGCGATGAGGCGCCCGTAGTGATCATTTCCTACACATCATCAAGTGCAGACGATGTTCCGCGCGGCATGGAGTTTCACTACAGCAAGAACAGATTCAACGTTGCCGTTTCTCGCGCAAAGGCACTCGCAGTTGTCGTTGCCAATCCGGGGTTGCTCGACGTCACATGCAAGACGATTGAACAAGTGAAGCTTGCCAACATGCTGTGCCGCTACGCCGAAGTGGCAGACACCGTCATCCTCTAGAGGACTTCTTTCATCGACGCCACATAACTGCAATTTCCACACTTGCTTCCTGACGCGGGGATTTCTCCCAGTAGAACCTGCACAACCTCAGCAATAAACGCGTCGAACTTCGACAGGTCGCGCGCAATTGGTTCGTAAACGGCAGGAAATGAGATAGATGGGTCACTTGACCCGTCATAGTTCACTTCGCCAACTGCCCACACCATGAGGCCAAGGGTCTCCACTTCGCGTGGCTCTCCTGATGCTGGATTGGCGAGGATGTAGTCGTAAGCAGCAAGTTGAGGCCAATAAAAGTCGCCTTTGCCGTTGTTCTTGCCAACAATCTTGGTGTCAATGACACCGTATGTGCCGTGGTCGTAGCGAAGAAGAAAATCATACTTGCCCACCAGCGAGAACGGTGAGGGTGCTCCGTTCACTTTGATTGGGGCACTTTGAACTTTGAGTCCGGTGCTGTCTACTTGCCCCGTGGGAAGCGCGGTTGAGAAGTGGTGGGAAGTCTTTCCCTTGTACCACTTCTCCTGTCGAGACGACAACGAAGTGACAAGTCCCGGCATCATTCCAGAAGCGACGATGCCAAAGCGATACTTCAACCAGAAGCAACGCTTGCAGTCATTCCATGAAAACGTGAGATCCGAAGGACTGATCGTCGTCTTAGCGAATTGGGCGGTCATGGGAATCCCGACAAGTCTCTCATGCACACCAATTACCATTGGTCCATGACGGTGGCGGATCTCTCGGCCTACGACGCACTGGATATCGCCGATCTGATCCGTCGAAAGCAGGTGTCTGCCGATGAGACCCTGGACTGGGCGATGAACTCCGTTGCCACCAACGATCGCGACATTCACTCGGTGTGGACCACCTTCGAAGATCGCGCGCGATCCGCGATCAAGCACGGACTTCCCGATGGCCCGTTCACCGGTGTTCCTTTCTTGCTCAAGGATCTCGGATTGCGTCTCGCAGGGACTGTGACTTCGAGCGGTAGCAAGTTCTTTGCCAAAGCAACGGCCAACACCACGAGCGAACTCGTCAAGCGTTACGAACGAGCGGGTCTCGTGATCTTCGGCAAGACTTCCACATCGGAATTCGGCCTCGGCCCCTCCGCCGATACCGACCTCTTCCCCATCACCAACAATCCCTGGGACCACGAACGAATTCCTGGAGGATCGAGCTCCGGATCAGCAG
>JBJTGO010000202.1:0-6787 GCA_046093985.1 Actinomycetota bacterium | reverse complement strand
ATATGAAAACGCGTGGCCAGCTGAAATTGAAAAACAACGCAAAGCCGTAGCCGAACAACATGAGACCGTTGTAAAACTTGGTGGTCTTTATGTTCTTGGCACCGAGCGTCATGAGTCGCGAAGAATTGATAATCAGTTGCGTGGTCGTTCTGGTCGTCAAGGTGATCCGGGTGAGTCTCGCTTCTATCTCTCACTTGAGGATGATCTTATGCGCCGATTCAACTCGGTCCTGGTTGAGAGATTCCTTGGCGCTGCTGGAATCCCTGACGATATGCCGATCGAATCGAAGATGGTCTCCAACGCGATCAAGTCTGCACAGACCCAAGTTGAAGCGCAGAACTTCGAGATGCGTAAGAACGTCTTGAAGTATGACGATGTGATGAGTCGACAGCGTGAAGTGATCTACGGCGAGCGACGTGAGATCCTCGAGGGTCTTGATATCTCGCAAGAGATGCGAGGTTTCATCGAAGATACCGTGGTCGGATATATCGATGTCGCAACTGCCGAAGGTTTCCCCGAGGATTGGGACCTCGATACTCTCTGGACTGCCTTCAAGGCGCTCTATCCGGTGACTGTGACACAAGAGCAGATGATCGAGGAGGTCGGTGGTCGTGGCGGCCTCGATCGCGATTTCATGATTCGCGCCTTCCTCGATGACATCGATCGCGCCTACACCGAGCGGGAAGAGAAGTTGACCGCACCCGTGATGCGCGAACTCGAGCGCAAAGTCTTGCTCTCGGTCCTCGATCGAAAGTGGCGCGAGCACCTCTATGAGATGGACTATCTCCAAGAGGGAATCGGTCTGCGTGCGATGGCACAGCGCGATCCTTTGGTCGAATACCAGAAGGAGGGTTACGACCTCTTCGTTGCGATGATGGATGCGGTGAAGGAAGAGACGGTGGGATATCTCTTCAATGTTGAGGTCAAGGCTGAAGCAGGGGATCCATCTTCAGTAGAGGCGAAGGGAGCGATGGCATCATCTGCAACCCAACAACTTCGATACTCGAGTAGTGATGAGAGTGGTGGTCAGCAAGTTCGCTCATCAGCGGGATCCAATGGTTCAGGCGTACCTGGCGGCGTGACTCGCAACGCACCATGCCCATGTGGTTCTGGCAAGAAGTACAAGCGTTGCCACGGTCTCGGCGCTTGATCTAGACGCGTTCGATCACAGTACAGAGCCAACGACGATCCACTCCTTCAAATCGAAGGATGATTGCATGTGTTCGACCACGATATTCGATGATTACGGTGACTTCAGCGAGTGATTCGAGTGGTTGTCTGATGTGTACCCGCTTCACCTTCGGTAGATCGGTGAAGCTTCGCGTCATGGCGAGCAATTGTGAGAAGGGTTGTCGATGACACCATCTCGCAAGTTGATGTGGCGCCCTTCGAGATGACATCACCTCCAGCAACCTCCTGGTGAAGTCACGGACCCAGAGCGTGATCTCGGGTAGTTGATCCTGGGGTGTGGGTAGTGGCGCAAAGTTCGGATCGAAGTGCTCATCGAATTGGGTTGGGATCAGGTAAAGGCGGCGCTTGAAGCCAGCCTCGGTGATGCGGGTTCGTTCTGCGAATAACGGAAGCATCGGCGCTTGCCAACCGAACTCCGGCTCTTTTGTTACTTCTTTCGACTTTTGGATCATTGCGCGAAGGTTGCATCTCATCCATCAGTCGCCATCGGGGCTTTGTGGGAAAGTAGATGGCCCGAAAGTATGACTGTGGATAGTGGGGTGGATTCTCGCTAGCGCTGCCGCAACATCCCGCCATGGAAATCTCGCGCAAAGGTGCACTGGGCATTGCCCTGATCATCATCTCGATCTTCGCTGCTGCAGGACTCATCCGGGCCTCGGATCAGACCGAGCTCTACTGGGTGGCAACGAAACGAATCTCCCTGGGGGATCGGATCACCTCCGAAGATGTCGCCCTGGCCCGCCTCTACCTCCCGGGAAGAGAGCGGATCTATCTTCACTCACGTGAGGAGATCTATGGTCTGATCGCAACAGGTTCGCTCTTCGCTGGTGAGGCGATTGCACGAAGTGATCTCACCGATCGAAGCGACAACATCCTCTGGCGGTTAGTCTCTCTCGATATCGCACGCGCAGATATCCCCATCTCTGTGGGCCAAGGAAGCATTGTTGACCTTTATCGCCTTGCCGATTCCACGCGTACCGCTCTCAACGGCACTTTCGATGGTGCTAGCGATGACTTCACTCAACTCGTCCTGACATCCCTTGTCGTCGATGAGGTGATCTCTGGTGGCTCGTTGAGCGAAAGGACACAAGTGATTCTCCGAGTTCGACTACCCGAAGTAAGAGCTCTTCTCGATGCATACTCAAAGGGACCACTCCTCGTCGTCGACCATGTCATCTGAAAGTTTCTCCCCGCTCGTTACACCAGTGATTGTCACGAGTTTCCGTGACTTCGAACTGGAGGAGAGAGTGGTTCGCATCCTCTCGCATCGCGGGTTTCAGATCGGGGAGCGGAAGATCATGGGAACGCGAGAGTTACTCCCTGAGGAGATCTTGGTTACCGATGGCGCGGAACACTCCGGTCACATCCCGGTGATCACAATCCCGTGGCAGGCGAGAGAGTGGGAGGACGCTTCACTACAGAGATCGATTCAGGATCAGATCTCTCCGCCGCTACTCTCACAGAACCACTGGTCTCCAGTCCTTGTTATTGGAGAAGGTGAATGGAATCCGCTCGCAAGCGAACTCGTTGGAGTGATCAACTCACAATGTACGCCACAGGTTCTTCCAGGATCCCCTCGCGCACAAGTCGCACGATTCGATGAGAGAGATGTTCGTGCAGCGCTGGTGCCCACGAGGAGATTTGAGGAGCGAGTTCGCCATGCCAGATTCGCCTATGCCCAACAGGCTCTCTTCCTCACGGGAGTCGATCGCAAAGATCTGGCGCTGGCGCATTCCATGATCGAATATCAACGCAGGATCCATCCGCATCTTGCCCTTGCATTCGTCTTGGTGGGTGGGCGAAAGGCACGTCGCCTCGAGGCGGCATCCCTTCTCGAACCCTTTCCGATCTTCTTCCTCGACGATGAACGCGATGACTTCCTTCGGATTTGGCCGTCGCATCGAAGGAGCGGTGAGCAGAAGTTCTCTGAGATCGGAGAATGGCTAGGCTCACTTCATGGCGCTTCGTGGCAACCTCGCAATCTCGCGGACCGCGCTCCTTCCCGAGGAACTCGCCCATCTCGGCGAACTAGTCGCCCAATGGCAACTCCTCGCTGATCTCTCCTTCGCTGATCTCACTCTCTGGGTGCCGCTCCGAAGCGATCCACGGAATTGGCCAACTGGTCATCTTGCTATCGCTCATATCAGGCCAACCACTGCGGCAACTGTCTTCAGCGACGATCCGATTGGTAGTGAAATCACTTGGGGCTCGAGACTTCGTATCGACCAAGCGCTCTCATCGAACGAGATCATCCGCGACAACCAGGAGGAGAGAGTTGGTGATCACTTAGTAAGAGAGGAAGCGATCCCGGTCCACTTCCAAGGTCGAGTGATCGCTGTGATCTCGCGAATGCGCAACGTCGAGACGATGCGAACTCCTTCCAAGCTCGAGTTGAACTATCGGGAGATGGCCAATCAGATTCACCGGATGATCTCGCAAGGAACCTTCCCGATCGTCGGCGACCTCCATCTCACCGAGTCCGCACCTCGCGTCGGCGATGGCATGATGCGACTCGATCCCAATGGATCGATCACTTATGCCAGTCCCAATGCCGCATCTGCGTTCAACCGATTGGGATGGCAATCCGAACTCTTACATCTCAACCTCGGTCAAACAATCGACACCTTGAATCGGACGACGCGTATCGAAGCAAGTGAGGAAGGGTGGCAGGTCACTCTCTCTGGACGCCATCTTCGACGGCGTGAATTCGAAAACGACGATGCCATCGTCGACTTCCTCGCGATCCCGCTCCTTGAAGGAAAGGATCGCATCGGCGCATTGATTTTGGTCCATGATGTGACGGAGTTACGGCGTAAGGAACGAGCGCTCTTGACCAAAGATGCGACGATTCGAGAGATTCACCATCGTGTGAAGAACAATCTTCAGACCGTCTCTGCACTCTTGCGCCTGCAAGCACGGCGGATCGATGATCCACGCGCTGCGGAGGCTTTGGAAGAGGCGGTGCGTCGCGTCGCTTCGATTGCGATCGTTCACGAGACTTTGGCAAGCAACACAGCCGAGCGAGTCGACTTCGATGGTGTTCTCGAGCGGATCCTGCATAGTGAAGTGGACTTGAGTCTTCGCGGTGCGGGCCTCTCACCGATCGACTATCGGCGAGAGGGAAAGTTCGGGGAGTTACCGGCTGAGATCGCTACACCTCTTGCTCTCATCTTGACCGAGTTGATCCATAATGCGATCGAGCATGGCCTTCGTGACTCAGGTTCGACACTCACTATCTCTGCGACGAGAAGTGAGGCAAGTGCTGGCCGTGAACTCACTGTCGTGGTTGCTGATGATGGAAGCGGCGTCGAAGATCCATCATCGATCTCCGAGAGTGGAAACCTTGGGTTACAGATCGTCAGGACTTTGACACAGAACGAACTTCAAGGAGTGCTGGAGTTCAAAGACAATCGACCGGGTATGCGAGTCGAGATTCGACTTCCCTCTCCCTAACCGCTCCGCCTCAGACTGTTTCGCGGGCGTCCTCAGCCATGCGATTGAGTTCAGCCATACGAGCACGATTACGCGCAACGCGGCGCTTGAGCGCTCGCCGTTCATCCTCACTCATGCCGCCCCAGACGCCAGCCTCTTGACCGCTCTCGAGCGCCCATTGAAGGCAGGGGTCTTTGACCTCGCAACGAGCACAGACCTTCTTTGCTTCCTCAATCTGTGCCAGGGCAGGTCCAGTGTTACCGATCGGGAAGAAGAGCTCTGGGTCCTCGTCACGACATGCTGCCCGGTGCCGCCAATCCATGGGGTGAAGATCCTCGATTCGCATGAAAAGACCACAGCCCTCTGGCTGTGGCATCGGGGACAATTCTCCCTGACCAACCCATGAATAACAAGGGTCGAAACGCACTTATGAGTGTGATGTGGGTCAGATGCGAGGTTTATCGCTATTCGAACAATGAGACCAGGGTGAGAGGAGAGCCACACTCTGCCAAGATGCGCGTCATGTCAGAGCGAGAAGAACCCAATCGAAGCGATGAGGGAAGCGAGATCGCATATTTCGCAACCGGTTGTTTCTGGGGTGCAGAGCGTCGCTTTTGTCAGATGCCTGGAGTTCTCGAGACATCGGTTGGTTACATGGGTGGACGACGCGAGAATCCAAGTTACGAGCAAGTCTGCACTGGCGTCACCGGTCATGCCGAAGTGGTGATGGTGAACTTTGATCCGACGAAAGTGAGTTATGAGCGACTCTTAGCTGAGTTTTGGATGATGCATGATCCGACATCGCTCAATCGTCAAGGAAATGACATCGGTACCCAGTATCGAAGCGCAATCTTCACAACCTCCGCAACGCAAGATGAGATGGCTCATCTCTCGCGCGAGCGCTACCAGAAGGCTCTCCAAGCAGATGGGATCGGTGAGATCGTCACGGAGATCAGTGCTGCGAGCGAGCACCCTTATTGGGTCGCAGAGGAATATCACCAGAAATATTTGAAGAAGAATCCACATGGCTATGACTGCCATTCATCGACTGGGGTCGCCTATCCCTTGACTGATGCGAGTGATGAGATCGAGCGAGCAAAAGCATGAGCTATAGCGAGGCACCGCTTCCCACCGTTGGACCCGATGGCAAACCATTCAAGATCCAACTCGATGACGCGATCTTGAAGAATCAACTCGACCCCTTGGCCTTCGAAGTGCTTCGACATGGCGGCACCGAGCGCGCATTCACGGGGGAGTACACCGATACGGAGAGTGAAGGCATCTATCGCTGTCGCGCGTGCGATGCGGAACTCTTTAGAAGCGATGAGAAGTTCCATTCCGGGTGCGGTTGGCCCTCTTTCTACGCGCCTAAGGCAGGCGATGCTGTGGTACTTCTTGAGGATCGATCGCTCTTTCCAAGAGTTCGGACTGAGGTTCGCTGTGCATCCTGCGGCTCGCATCTTGGACATGTCTTCGAAGGTGAGGGATATGACGTCCCCACCGATCAGAGATGGTGCATCAATTCAGTCTCACTCGTCCTGAAGCCGAAGAGTTAGCGCCCTTCTCTACTTTTGCTCCAGCGCTCGCCAGCAGTACCAGGCTAGGTGGCTGCGGTAGGGGCGAAATCTCTCTCCCTTGATCTCTAGATCCTCCGGGGAGATCTCACTTCGCATGCGATGGACCTTCTCCCAGCCGCGACGGACTCCGAGATCTCCAGTCGGCCAGATATCGACTCGCCCGAGTTGGAAGATCAAGAACATCTCCACCGTCCAACGACCGATGCCAAAGAGCGGGAGAAGTCGTTGGTAAATCTCTTCATCCTCCTCGATCAGATGAAGGCGAGAGAATTTGATCTCGCGCTCTGCTTCGGCCAACTCGGAGATGGCTCGAGCTTTCGAGTGAGAGAGGCCAGCGCTACGGAGCTTGGCAACGCTCACTTGGCTCACGCGTCGCGGAGTGATCCCGCCGGTGATCGTCTCTACGCGCGAGATGATCGTCGCCGCTGCCTTCGTTGAAAGTTGCTGCGAGATGATCGAGGTCGCAAGGGAGCGGAAGTTGCTCTCGTTTCGTGCAGCAGTACCGATAGGGCAGAGCCCTGAGCTTTCGATCACTGGGGCGAAACGTGGTTCCAGCGTGATGATCTCTCGAGCGATCTTTGCAGGGC
>JBJTGO010000201.1:0-3381 GCA_046093985.1 Actinomycetota bacterium | reverse complement strand
CCTCAATCTTCACTGGAAAGCGCCGAATCATGCGCTCCCTCATCAAGAGAGTGGCGCTCTCAAGGCAACTTCTCTTCCAGGAAGTTCTCTGGCGAATCTATGGATCACCGATGATTCTTGATCAATTCACGACCAGATAGACCATGATCTGTCGCTGTCTTTCAATCACCAAGGGCGAGATCTTGGATGATCTGACCTCTGACATGGTCTCAGCTGGTGCGCTCAAGCGAGTCAACCGCGTCGGAATGGGCAAATGCCAAGGACGATATTGCTCGCCATTCGCACAAAAGATCGTCGAAGATGCAACTGGGTTGCAACCAGATGCCTTCTCAGGCTTTGCACCACAGGTTCCGATCAAGCCAACCACGATTGCGAACATCGCCTACCCGATCTCTTGAGACATCTTTACCGCGCTAGGCTTTCGGTATGAGTGAAGAATTCTTGGACAAGTCGAAAGACTTCGTTCAATCGTTAGACCGTGGCCTCTCCATCATGAAGGTCTTCAACGCAGAAAATCCGAAGTTGACTCTCTCTGAAGTAGCGGAGTTGACTGGTTTCACTCGTGCAACTGCCAGGCGTTTCCTTCTCACTCTCGAATCTTTGAATTACGTCGGTAGCACCGGTCGCTACTTCTTCTTGAAGCCTCGCGTCCTTGAACTTGGTTACGCCTATCTCAACTCTTTCAGCCTGGTCAATATCGCCCAAGGTCACTTGGAGGAGATGGCGACAGAGGTGCGTGAATCTTGCTCCGCATCGGTCCTCGAAGGATCGAATGTCATCTATGTCTGCCGCGCTTCCGCTAATCGCATCATGACGATCAATCTCGCGGTGGGAACCCAGTTACCTGCTTACGCCACATCGATGGGTCGCGTTCTCTTGGCCTCAATGAATGAGGATGAATTGGACCGATACTTTGATAGCGCAGTGATCGAGAAGCTCACTTCCAGAACCATCACGGATGAGGATGAACTTCGTCGGATCATCGCGAAGGTGCGTGACGATGGCTATGCAATCAATGCAGAAGAGCTCGAAGAGGGCGTTCAGTCAGTCTCGGTCCCAGTTCGCGGAAAGGATGGCAAAGTCCTTGCTGCAGCGAATGTGAGTGCACACGCATCCCGTGTCTCGGTCGACGACCTGGTCAAGAAGTTGCTACCGCGGCTGCGCGCATGTGTGGCCGAGATCGAACAAGACCTCAACCTGCAGAACTAGTTCGGAAAGAACTCTCAGATTCGCTTACTGGATCTGATCGATACAGAGGTACTTGATCTCCAAGAACTCCTCGATACCGTGCTTCGATCCCTCGCGCCCGACACCTGATTCCTTGACGCCACCGAAAGGTGCTCCTTCGTAGGAGATCAATCCAGTGTTGATTCCGACCACTCCACTCTCAAGCGCTTCCGCGACTCGCCATGTTCGAGCGTTATCGCGAGTGAAGAAGTAGGCGGCGAGACCAAATGGGGTGTTGTTCGCCATCTCAACTGCTTCTTGCTCGGTCTTGAATCTCACTATTCCGGCCAATGGACCGAAGGTCTCCTCTTGGCAGACCAACATCTCTTCCTTCACATCCGTGAGAATCGTAGGAACGAAGAATGTGCCACCAAGGTCGGAACGCTTCCCACCAAAGACGACCTTCGCGCCATTGTCGAGCGCATCCTTGATGTGACTCTCCACCTTCACGACGGCATCCTCATTGATAAGAGGACCTTGCTTCGTCTCTGGATCAAGGCCACTTCCAACGCGTAGCTCACTCACCGCTCTCGTAAGTGCAGAGACGAAACGATCATGGATTCCCTCTTGGACGATGATGCGGTTGGCGCAGACACAAGTCTGACCACTGTTGCGGAACTTCGAAGCGATGGTTCCGGCCACGGCGACATCGATATCAGCATCATCGAAGACGATCAGTGGCGCATTGCCTCCGAGTTCCATCGCGACCTTCTTTACGGTCTTCGCTGAAGCAGCCATCAATTGCTTTCCTACCTCAGTCGATCCGGTGAAGCTCAGCGCACGAACGACTGGACTGCTCGTGATCTCTTCCGCGACCATCCGAGGATTTCCGACGATCACATTGAGGACTCCTGCTGGGATTCCAGCGCGATGCGCCAGTTCAGCCATCGCAAGAGCAGAGAGTGGAGTATCTGTCGCAGGCTTGATGATCATCGAACAACCAGCGGCGAGGGCAGGGGCTGCCTTTCGCGCAATCATCGCCATCGGGAAGTTCCATGGCGTGATCGCCGCTGTGACTCCGATCGGTTGCTTGATGGTGAGAAGCCTTCGTGATGCGACATTGCTTGGGATCGTCTCGCCGTAGAGACGCTTTCCTTCTTCCGCGTACCACTCGATGAATCCAGCACCGTATGTGATCTCGG
Organism: Actinomycetota bacterium; assembly: GCA_046093985.1. Taxonomy (GTDB): domain Bacteria; phylum Actinomycetota; class Actinomycetes; order Nanopelagicales; family Nanopelagicaceae; genus SYAN01. Next base: position 1,012 of record JBJTGO010000201.1, on the reverse strand, counting down.
CCTTCGCCTCGGCAAGTGGTTTTCCTTGCTCACCGGTCAAGATGATCGCAAGATCATCGACGTTATCCATGATCAACTGATACCAACGACGGAGGATCTTGGCGCGATCAGGTGCGGTCAGCTTCTTCCACACTTCAAATCCCGCCTGCGCAGTAGAGATCGATTCCTTCACATCTTCGAGAGTTGCCATCGCCACATCGACGATGGTCTTGCCGGTGGCAGGATCGATCACTGCACGGGTGGCACCATCTCGAGCCGCTTTCCACTCGCCATTGATGAAGAGTTTGTCCTTGATCAATGTCGGATCACTCAGGTGCTGATCGAGCGTCTTCTCGGTGGAGTACATCTCACTCTCGCTTTCAAGATTCGCAATTGGCTCTGAGAGAAACCGGATCGCGGTACGGCTATGAAGCGAAGTCTAATCCGGGCATCGAGAGGCGAGGAACTGTCGCCAACCACACACCCGTGATGTCCTAGACACCCTTCACTCTCCTCGCTATGGTGACGATGCTCAACCTAAAGTGGTTCCATCGATAAGATTCGCATTACGAACAGGTGAAGGATTTGGAGTCCTGATGTCACAGCAGTCGCTCTCGCTGACCGAGAAGGATCGAAAGTACTTCCTTCATCCATTCACTGCGCTCAAGGCACATGAGGATGCCTTCACTGGCAAGGTGATCGTCTCCGCCAAAGGTTCTACCCTTCATGATGAAGAAGGCGCGAGCTACCTCGATGCGATGGCGGGACTCTGGTGCGTCAATCTCGGTTATGGAAACGAACGTCTACAGAGCGCGATTGCCGATCAAGTCGGACGACTCTCCTATTACCACTCCTTCTCTGGCATGAGCACCGATCTCGCTGCTCGTCTGTCTGAGCGAATCATCTCGTTAGCGCCAGCAGGGATGAGCAAGGTCTTCTACGGTGGTAGCGGATCTGACGCTAATGACACCAACGCAAAGATCGTCTGGTTCTACAACAACGCACTCGGTCGACCCGAGAAGAAGAAGATCAT
>JBJTGO010000200.1:0-5596 GCA_046093985.1 Actinomycetota bacterium | reverse complement strand
CTCATGATGCGCGAACTCTATCGGCTAGTTTCGCTGATAGAGCAGACGCAAGCCGATGAGAGTGAGATCTGGTTCATGGAATTCGATGGTCTCACTGATGCCAAGGTCCAACGGTGCAAGACCACCGGTTGCTATCACCGAGACCTCACCTGATGACGGATAGAGATCTGATAACTCCGCCACGATCCGATCAACGAGGCCATCGACTTGTCCTGCGAATCCATAGATCGTCCCTGATTGCAGCGCTTCTACAGTGTTCTTCCCGATGACAGAGCGAGGCTTGACCAACTCGACTTTACGAAGTTGCGCGGCTCGTGAAGCAAGTGCATCGACCGAGATCTCGATTCCTGGTGCGAGTGCACCACCTAAGAACTCACCTTTCGGTGAAACCACATCAAGATTGGTGGAGGTACCGAAGTCGACGACGATTGCCGGGCCGTCGGGATAGAGCGTGTGTGCTGCGAGTGAGTTGACGATTCGATCTGCACCGATCTCCTTGGGATTATCTACAAGCAAAGGAACGCCCGTCTTGATTCCAGGTTCGACGATGATGCACTTGATCGATGAGAAATAGCGGGAGATCATGACGCGGATCTCGCGAAGAACTGCGGGTACAGTCGAACTCACCGCTATTCCTGTGATCTCATAGCCGTCGACGAGTGCTCGATACTGCAAGACCATCTCATCGGAGGTATCTCTCGCATCGGTCTTCACTCGCCAGGACTGGACCAGGTTCTCTCCGTCGAAGATGCCAAGGACGGTATTTGTGTTTCCGACATCGATGGTAAGGAGCATCACTTACTTCCCTTCATCTGGAGCAAATGGGGTGAGCACTTCGAGTGAGATATCCAAGATCGGCGCAGAGTGTGTGAGGGCGCCTATTGCAAGGAAGTCGACACCAGTTTCAGCATAGGCGCGGGCATTCTCCAATTTGATTCCACCGGATGACTCGAGCTTTGCTCGGCCAGCATTGATCTCAACGGCTTTCTTTGTCGTGGAAAGGTCCATATTGTCGAGCAGGATCATCTTCACACCGGCCTCAAGCGCTTCTTCAAGTTGTTCCAAGGTATCTACTTCGACCTCTACCTCAATACTTGGAAAGTTCCGACGAATAGCGCGAAATGCTTCGCCGATACTTCCCGCTGCTGCAATGTGATTGTCTTTCAAGAGGGCAGATTCACTGAGTGAAGAGCGGTGATTACTGCCGCCACCGACACGGACCGCATATTTCTCCAGGGTGCGAAGTCCTGGTGTGGTCTTTCGCGTATCTCGAATCTTCGTCCCTGTCCCAGCGACCGCATCGACCCAACGATGCGTCAGAGTTGCGATGCCACTCATACGTGAGATGAGATTGAGTGCGGTTCGCTCAGCAAGCAAGATGGCACGCATCGGACCTTCAGCGGTCGCAATGATTGTTCCTGCGCTGACGCTAGAGCCCTCTTCGACTTCTCGTCGGAAGGTTCTCACACCAGCACGCCCCATCACAGCTTCCGCTACATCAACTCCTGCGATCACTCCTTCTGCCTTCGCGATGAAGTTCGCTTGGCCAATGCTCTTCTCATCGATGGTTGCAACAGAGGTGACATCGACACCACCGAGAAGATCTTCTTCCAGTGCGCGATTGATCAAGGCGATGATCTGATCATCGATCTGCAATCTCATCACCATCTCCGTTCCCCACTCTCATGGACGGTTAGTGGCGCTTTCGTCGATCTCAATTCACCATCGACGAGCCACTCCTCGATACGAACCAGCCAACGATCATCTCTCGATGGGAAGTCCTCGCGCCAGTGCGAGCCGCGACTTTCCTCGCGCTCGAGCGCTGATGCAACGATCGCCTCCGCGAGAAGGAGGAGATTGGTCGTCTCCCACGAAGCAGTGTGAGCATCTGTCGATGCGAGCGCTCTGATTTCATGCAGTTCTTGTTGCGTTCTTGTCAGGCTCTCTTTGCTTCGAACCACGCCAGCACCACGACTCATCGCCTCTTGAATCTTTCGCCTCGCGTTCGCATCGATGAGGATTGCTCTCCGGCGATCAGGGGAGACCTTCTTTTCGCGCTTGATCGAGATAGCGATATCGAATGCGATTCGCGCGCCGAAGACCAGACCTTCGAGGAGCGAGTTGGAGGCAAGGCGATTTGCACCATGTGCTCCGGTACATGCCGTTTCACCGCAGGCATAGAGACCTGGGACTGTGCTTCGACCGTTGAGATCGACTCGAATGCCACCGGATGCGTAATGAGAGGCAGGTGCGACTGGGATCAGATCCTTCGTTGGATCGATGCCATGCTCCAGGCAGGAGTGATAGATGGTGGGGAATCGCTCGATGAAATTCTTGATGCCACGCGCATCAAGGAAGAGGTGATCGAGATCGTACTTGCGCATCTGCCGCTCGATCTCCTTCGCCACCACATCGCGAGGCGCGAGATCTGCGAGTGGATGTGCACCTTCCATGAATCTTTCACCTAAGTGATTGACCAGGAATGCACCTTCGCCACGAACAGCCTCACTGATCAACGGCTGCTGGCCTTTCGATCCCTCGCCAAGGAAGAGGACTGTCGGATGGAATTGGATGAACTCGACATCTGCAACTCTCGCTCCGGCGCGGAGCGCTAGTGCGACGCCATCACCGGTTGAAACAGATGGATTCGTAGTTTGAGCGAAGACTTGTCCGAGTCCTCCCGTTGCGATCACAACGGCTCCTGCTTCGATCTGGCCGACGCCATCGCGACTTCCTTCACCGATCACATGGAGCGTTACACCTGCGATCTCACCTTCATCAGAGAGAAGCGCATCAAGGACCAGTGCATGCTCGATGACTTCAATCCCCTTGTCATCGCGAACCGCCGCAAGGAGAGCGCGTGACACCTCGAGACCTGTCGCATCTCCACCTGCATGAAGGATGCGATTTCGAAGATGTCCACCTTCACGAGTGAGTGCAATCTCTCCGGTGATCGATCTATCGAAGACTGCGCCGCGGGCAATCAGCCTTCGTACCGCCTCGGGACCCTCGGTTACCAAGACCTCAACTGCGCTCGGGTCACAGAGCCCTGCACCTGCAGTGAGAGTGTCCTCTTTATGTGCTGCTGGGGAATCACCTGGTCCCAAAGCTGCCGCGATACCGCCTTGAGCCCACTTCGTCGATCCCTCATCGATATTCGCTTTTGTAACCAGGACGACAGAGAGATTGTGAGAGCGAATCTGAAGCGCGGTCGTAAGTCCTGCAACTCCTGAACCGACGACGATGACATCACATTTCATACTCCAACCAGGAGCGGGAGCAAGAAGTCTCATCGCTGATCCACCAATGAGATGGTGTCGATCAGGCGAATCCCTTCGATCCATCCTGCAATCAGTGCACGACGATCGATTCCGTTCTCATGATTGGAATCTTCGATGATCTCAAAGTTCTCTTCGTCGATGACCTCTGCATAATCGACTGTGAAGGTAGGTTCACTTCGAAGGATCTCTGCCATGGTCTGTTTTGGAGTCGACGAACCTTTTGCCGCAATGAGTGCTTGGTAAATGGTTCTCGCTGCATCGCGACCTGACTCGCTCAATCTACGATTCCGTGATGAGAGGGCAAGTCCACTCTCATCTCTCACCGTTGGATGAGTGATCATCTCAACACCCATCTGCTTCGCTAATCGCTTGATCAAGAAGAGTTGCTGGAAATCCTTCTCGCCGAAGATTGCGATATCAGGCCTCACCGATTCAAAGAGACGCTTGACTACAGTCAAGACACCATCGAAATGACCTGCGCGTGAAGCGCCTTCGAGTATCGATCCGATCTTTCCAGAAGGAATCTTCTCGATCTCATCTGGATAGACCTCATCAAAGGTTGGAGCCCAGATGAACTTCGCTCCAGCCGCACGTGCAAGCTCTTTATCTTCTTCCAATGTCTTCGGATACTTGGCAAGATCAGCAGGATCCTCGAATTGAAGTGGATTGACGAATACGCTGACGATCACGGAAGAAGAGAGCGATGCGGCGTGGCGAATCAAGGCAGCATGTCCCTCGTGGAGTGCGCCCATCGTGGGCACGAAGATCACCGGCGCATCAAGGCGAGCGCGGATTGCCTCAAGCTCTGATTCGCGCTCAGATGTGGTGATCATGGCTATCTCTTCCTGCTCCAGTCCGTGGTGGTACCGGGCAATCCCTCAATCGAGTGAGAGGGCTAAGGATAGACCTCTTCCTAAAGGCCGTTTGCTGCCATGATCTCTCGCAGGCGTCCGTGACCAACGAGTAGAGCCTCCGGATCGATCTCCAGCCACGGCTTGATGACGAAGTGGCGTTGATGTGCTCGCGGATGAGGAAGTGTCAGCGTTGGTGAATCGATGACCACACCTTCGTAATCGATGAGATCGAGATCAATGGTTCGTGGCGCATTAGGAACACTTCTGACTCGACCAAGTTCTGCTTCAACTTCCAGTAACTTCGTCATCAGCTCTTCTGGCGCCAGAGTTGTCCTACCTAAGAGAACGCCATTGAGATAGGGACCCTGCTCTGGACCACCGACAGGATCCGTCTCAATAAGTGTCGAAACCTTCTCGATCTCAATGAATTCCTTGAGCAGATCGATTGCGCTCTCAATCGAGCTTTTACGATCTCCTAAGTTCGATCCCAAAGCAATGACGACTCGCTTCGATCCACTCATCGATTGATCATCTCTTGATCGTGACGGAAATATCTTCGAATTCGAGATCGACCGGTGCGCTGGGCTTATGCACCGTCACTTCCACGAACTTTGCCTGGAACTCCTGCTTCACGCTCTCTGCAATCACCTCTGCTAGACGTTCGATGAGATTGAATGAACCAGTCTCGATCAACTCTTTGACTCTTGTCGCGACCTTGCCATAATCGATCGTCGATCCGATCTGATCACTCTGGCACGCTTCACTAAGATCGGCTTGAATCCTGATATCGACGATGAACTCTTGACCACTCTTCTTCTCGCTATCGAAGAGGCCGTGATAGCCAAAGCCACGGATTCCGGTGATCGCGATCTGATCACTCATTGCGATCCACCTCTCCCTTCCAGTGCGCTACGACCTTGATCGCATCCTTATGAGCCTTGACGTTATGAGTTCGAACTCCCCAGACTCCCTCTCGCGCCAACAGCGTCGTGAGAGCGATCGTTGCAAACTCTCTATCGTCAGTGGAAGCTCCATCGAGAATCTCACCAAGGAAGCGTTTCCTCGACGCGCCAACAAGGATCGGGAAGCCAAGTAGCGCTATCCGATCCAAACCACGAAGGAGCTGCCAATTGTGTTCCGGCTCCTTTGCAAAACCTAACCCGGGATCGATGATCATCTGATCCGGATCGACACCTTCGGTGACGAGAACTTCGGTACGGGTAGCGAGTTCACGTCTTACATCACTGACCACATCCTTATAGGAAGCCAACTCCGCCATCTTCTCGGAATGCGCACGCCAATGCATCACCACGTATTGGATCTGAGGATTACTGGCGATCACTGATGACATCTTGGAATCTGCAAGTCCACCACTGACATCGTTGACATATCGGACGCCTGCTTTGATCGCTTCGCTTGCCACCTTCGAGCGCATAGTGTCGACGCTGACCGTGGCACCTA